>DATEBC010000540.1:0-10509 GCA_035288065.1 Sedimentisphaerales bacterium
AATAATCGGCGTGATTGCATACGCGACGATATTGCCGATTCTCGATGTCTCGTCGGGAAAATTTTAGAATAGTTGTTGTTTAGGAGCCTGATATGGAGGCTAAAAGAAAAAAAAGAAAACAGGTGCGAAGCGGTTTTACGATGATCGAGCTTGTGGCAATGCTGATTATCATAGGATTGCTTGCCGCGGTTGTCGGCACGAACGTGATGGGCAAGATAGAGAAGGCCAAGGTTACCACTACGAAGACGAGCCTGAAGATTCTTCATTCCGCGGTCACCACATTCAAGATGGATACGGGGCGCTACCCGACGGATGAGGAAGGATTGTCCGTTCTTGTAAACGACCCGGGCGATGAAGGCTGGGAGCCGGGCGGCTATCTCGAGACGCTGGAAATCCCGCCGGACGGCTGGAAGAACGATTTCGGCTTCGAGCTTGAGCCGGCCAGCGGCAAGCCGTTTGTAGTCATCAGCTACGGAGCCGATGGCGAGGAAGGCGGCGATGGCTACGATGCCGACCTGTACAGTACAGATGCCTTTTGATGGTCATAAAGCCCGGCGGTCCGGCTGTAGGCGGGGCTTTACCTTTATTGAGCTGGTGATTGTGACTGTGATCGTGGGGCTCTTCGCCGTCGCTGCTCAGTTGCGGCTTGCCGGATTGCTAAGGAAGCACACATTCAAATCACAAGTCCAGGAGTTTGTATCGGCGCTTCGGATGGCGGCTACGGCGGCCTCTGAGAGCGACAGGAGATACGAAGTGATTGTAGATATTGCGCAACAGAGTTTTATGCTTCGCGAGATCACGTCGCCGGATTTGTTCGAGTTTATTGAAGAAGAAGTAATAATCGAGAATTATTTCAGTGAGGACTGCCACGTTGCCTACGTTCAATTCGACGACGGTGAATACACGAATGAGGACCGGGCGAAGTTTTGGGCCGGTCACGCCGGGTGGGCATACGGCGGCGTCGTTGTCTTTCTCGATTCGGAGCAACGGCCTCACTCGGTTGTGGTCAACCGTTTGAGCAGGATGATAATGCTGACCGAAGGTGAGGTCGCGCTGCTGGAGCCGAAAGCCAAAGATGATGTTCCGTTCTAAAACCAATTGTCTGGCGCTATTGCGAGCCCGCTGGGGGCGAAGGAATCTCATTCGTGCGAGCAGGGGAGATTGCCACGGCCCTACGGGCCTCGCAATGACGAGGGTATCGCTCACATCGCCGGGCGCGCCTCGTCTCCCGGAGAAGGTTTGCCCCGGGAAAAGTGCGTCTGGCTTAACGCATCAGGCGAGATGCAAGGGATTCAGTCTGGCCGAAGTTGTGGCGGCTTTGCTGATACTGGGGTTCTTCAGTTCCGGAATGATGGTCGTAATAAACCGCTGTACCGCCTGGGCCGCCAATTCGGCGATGAGGATGCAGGCGTTTGAAATTGCACGCGAGAATATGGAAGAACTCCTGAGCATGGACTCGGTCGAAGAGGTCAGCGAAGGCGGCAACAGCGAGAAATACCCGGAAATCAGATGGCAGACGGACGTGGAGACATTTTACGAGCCGGTAACGTCGCGCATGTGGGTTCGCGCCGTCTGCTTGACTCAGTACGACGATGCCGACGGCGAGGAGCAGACCATTAAGCTGGAGCACTGGCTGACCAACATCAGCAAGGAGCAGTTGCTCGAAATAATGCAGCGCGATAAGAAGGACAAAGAGAGTCTCGCCGGACAGGTCTTCGAGACGATCGAGGAGGCCGCTTCGTATGCCGGCGTCGATGTGGAAACGATCGAGGAATGGATTGACAAGGGCCTGGTGCCGCTCGATGACGGCACAATTCCCAAGCAGAACCTCGATATCTTCGTGAATAACAGCGGTAACCCGCCCGCCGATCAGATTCAATCGCAGATTGAAACGCAGGAAGAATTGCAGCAGCTACAGCCCGAAAGCCCCACCGGGCAGGAACCAGCAACCGGCGACGACTCGTGGCGTAATGAGATTGATCCTACAACCGGCATGACGCAAGGAGAGATTGAAGACGACCCTGAAAGATTCTGGCAGAAGGTAATGGAGGTTCTGTCGAAGAGGTAGCTTTGGTTGGATATGATGAGAAATAGGGCTCCGAACAAGTCTGAATGGCGCAGATCTAGTAAGAGACGCCCGCACAAGCGGCCCGTGGGGCGCCGCAAGGCGTCCCTTGCGGGACTTGCGGCGGGTCTTTCACTGGCCGAGGTGCTTGCGGCGCTGGTGATAGGCTCGATGGTCCTGATTGCGCTGTTGGGTATTTACAGTCGCGCCGAGCGCGCGACCGCGGCAGTGAACCGAAAGCTGGACAGCTCCAGGCTGCCGGGGGAGATACTGCAGCGTATCGCCGAAGATATCGACAAGCTGATCTCGCCCGGCTCGGAGACCAGAATTACGATTGAAAACAAGGTCAAGAACGGCTATCCGGCGGCGAAGATGGCGATTGTGCGGACGATTAAGGACAGCAAGAACAAGGATGTGACGCTGGAGGAGATTATCTGGCAGGGCCATTACGACATCGAAAGCGATATGGATGGTTTGGTGCTCTATCGCGGCCACAGCGGCATCACTTCAGAGGACAAGGTGCTCGATGATCAGCGCGCCGAATGGGAAAAGGGCTATCCAATGGTGCCGATCTGTTCGGGCGTTACGTTGTTTGAGATAGTCGTCCCCAGCGGCGAGAATCTCCTGGAAAAATGGACGAGCGAAACGCTGCCCAAGGGTGTCAGGGTCAGCATATCATTCACCGAGCCGATGAAGACCCCTGACGGCGATTATGAGGTGATGGACGAGTATAAGACCACGCGGACAATAGCTGTCGATAGGACAAGGACTATCAATTTCAAGTTGATTGCCGAAGAAGATGAACAGAGTAAAGGCAGTGGAATACCAAAAGCGAACTAAGTTGCCTGCGCGCACCCGTGCGGGGATCGTGCTGCTGATAACGTTGGTGTTGTTGGTGGTTCTCTCGACACTGGGCTATACTCTCAGCGCTCGTGTGACCGCGCAGCGCCAGCGGGACCAGTACATCATAGATTACAGCCAGGCTCGTTACAGTTGCGACTCTGCGGTTAAGTATGCCCTTGCGACGTTGGAGGACCTCGAGCCCGAATTGATCAGTCGGCCGAACTGCCCGGACTTCTCGGATATTTATGCTATGAGCGAAGAAGATTATCAGACGCTTCTGGAGCAGTTGGCCCTGGAGGCCGGATACCTTAATGACGAGCAGGACGCCAATTCAGCCGGCTATAGCGATCTTCTCAGAAGCCTTGAGGCCAACGACGTCGGCGACAGCAATGACAGCGATGATAATATTGATGCCGACCCTCTTGATCTGGTTGAAATTCCTGGGCCTTACGGACCGGCGTGGCCTTTTGTGACCGAGCCGACTGAATTCGAATTGGGTACGGCCAAGGTCAAGATCGAAATCGAAGACGAAAATGCGAAGTATCCGCTCGGCTGGGCGCTGCTTGGCGATCCGAAGATCAAGCGTGAGGCCCAGGCCGGATTTATGACGTTTTGCGAATGGATGGGCATGAGCGGGGAAGACGTGACCCTGCTTGAGGAACAGCTCGCGGTCATCGGCGAGATAAGGCCGTTCCAGGTGGATTTCAAGCCGATAACGAAAACGGAAAGAACGACGACGCCGAGTCCGTCAACAGATGCGAAGCCGTCGAGCAGCAGCAGCGGGACAACACGCACAAGAAGGCCGTTAACGCGGGTCCGAAGCACGACGGTATCCGCTGCTCAGCAGATCGCCGAGCAGAGCGCTCTTTATGCAAGGCTTTTTCACAGCTCACTGCTCGATACCGAGAGGCTTGCCAGACCGCTGGTCGTCAGCCAAAGGCGAAAGGAGTCGGTGCTGAAGTACCTCGGCGCCTGGGCGTCGATGAAGGTGAATATAAACACCGCGCCTCGACACGTCTTGGAAGCGGCGTTTATCTTCGGCGGCGACGCCGATAAGATCGCCGACGAGATCATCCGACTGAGACGCGCCAAGCCTTTCGATAGTATAAATGAGCTTAAAGATGCGCTGTATCGCTACGGCGACTCGATTAAGAAATGTGAGAGCTACATTACGACAACGAGCAGTTTCTTCACAATTCGCGTCAGGGCTGTCAGTGGAGGCGCAGAGGCCTCGTCGATCATAGCGATTACCAAGGACGGCAAGAAAGTGCAGCGCGTTGCGGTGGTCAATATTTGAGTGCCGAGGCCCGTGAGGGCTTCTTAGGAGTTTATTAGAAGTGGAACTCAACAACTACCTTGGTATCTATATCAGCAAAGACACCGCCACGGTTGTCTGTGTCGATTCGCAGAGCAAAGGCGGCGAGGTTGTCGGCTGTTTCAGTGTCCGGGCACAAGAGCAAGCCGAGATGCTGCCGCACGTCCTGGCTAATCTTGTTTCCCAGGCCTGTTCACAGCGTCAGTGGAGATTCAGCGAGGTGTCGGTCGCTTTGGATTGCGCGATGTTCATGCAGCACAATGTGCATAGTGATTTTGCCGATGCCAGGCAAATAGGGGCGACTGTTCGGTTCGATACGGAAGAGGCGCTGGCGACTGACATCAGTGATGTTGCGCTGGCTTTCCAGATAATATCAGGCGACCAGAACGGCTCGAATCTGACGGTCTTCACTGCCAAGAAGAAGATGCTTTCAGATATTCTGTTGTCGCTGCAAAGCAGCGGCATGGACCCTGTCGGCATTGAGCCGGACGTCAATTGCCTGGCCAGGTATATCGCACGCAAGGTCGCCGGCGACCGGGGTGAGCCCCCTGGGGGCGAGCATGGCAGGACAATGTTCGGGGTGCTTTCAGCCCGGAGCGGTTATCTGATGGCTATGCACCAAAACGGCGCAGATGACCTCAAGGCCGCGCGAGTTCGCACGTTCCTGGTCGGCTCGACAAAAGACCGAGGCGGGCTGCTCGCACGCGAGGCAATTATGACGGCGGCGCTGGCCGAGGGCAGCGAGCCCCCAGGGGGCGAGCCTATAAACCGGGTGCGAGTCTTCGATTCAGCCGGCCCTGCGGACTATCAGAAGCTTGGCGAGAGGCTGGGCATCGAGGCCGCTACAATCGAACTGGTCGGACCTGACGTCGTGGGCGAGCAGGCTCTGGCGGGTGTGAACCCGGTTGATTTTGCAATAGCCTGCGGAGCCGCCCTCGGTCATCTCGACAAGACGTCGGCGGTGAGCTTCCGCGACGATTTTATGCCATATCAGGGCAAAAAGGTCAGGATGCAAAGGGCCCTGAGGTTCTTCAGTATCTCCGTTACAGTGCTGTTGATAGCGATGGGACTGTATTTTCAGACCAGGTTGCTTAACGTGAACAAATATCGGACGAAAATACGCCAGAAGTTCGCCCAGGACTACGCTATAGCCAACTCGAACATAAAGCTCGCGGACAATGTGACAATCAAACAGGCCGCTGCCAGGCTCGACAAGATAAGGAGAGGACTTACAGGCCCGCCGGGGACTGCTGCCAACGATTCGGTGGCCTCGAAGCTGGCACTGGTGTTAGACGCGTTTAACAAGAGCGCCGAGCAGACCAAGCTGGAGATAACGAAGGTCTCGATCGGGGCGAAGAACATCAGCATATCGGGCTGGACCTCCAGCCGGGCCAATACGAACAGGTTTTTTGAGACGGTCAAGCAGACCGGGCTGGACATAGTTAAGGAAGGACTCGATCCCGAGCCCGGACGCGACAAGTTCAACATAACGGTCGAGATCAGCAAGAAATAGCAGCTTTGGAAGATGCTTATGAAGGACTTACACAAGAATCCGACTTTGTATTACATACTCGTGCCGATCCTCGTAGGTATATGGCCTTTGCTCTTATGGGCGATGTACCTGCCCGGTGCAAAGCAGACCCTGAAAGACGATCTGGAGGCTTCCAAGATAGGGCAGGGCATCGCGCTTAGGATTCTGACGCTCGATCCAGATCGGGTGGATACGGGCGATGCGAACGACGCCCCCGGGGATTTTAGCTATGCGGCGGCCCTGGACAAGGTTGCAGGAGTATGCGGCATACCGGCAAGCCAATATAAGCTCACCACCGGGATGACCGTAACAAAGGACAAGCAGAAGAGCCAAAGCGCCCATCTCAGGATCGAGCAGGTCGGCGTAGCCCAACTGGCGAGGTTTCTTTCGCTGATGCAGTATAAATGGGGCACACTGCAATGTGACGATGTGACCTTGAGTAAGCTTAAGGCCGAGACTCGGCCTGACGTCTGGACCGTCGAGATAAAGTTCAACTACTATTTCTGATCCCCACGAGGCCGGGATTTCTCAACTTTGCATTTTGGTCTTTGATTTCTACATTCTCAAACTGACCGACGGTCGGTTTGAGCACCTTCCTGTTTTGTACTCGACGGAAACGTCTGGCATCACTATATATGGTATATTGCCTATTTCTCCAGGAGATGCGTGTGTGAACGGCTTTGGTGTTAAAATAGGCTTGTGGAGAGAGCTGTTGATAGTATTAGCAGGGCCGATTATGCCGCCAATCAGCCAATGAATACTGGTTTTTTCGCTGTAATGCGAATATCAAACGATTCTAAAGTTTTCGCCGCACTATTGTCGATATCACTATTGGAACAATGTTCTTCCGAATCTGAAGGACGTTACAGGCCTCATAAGGGATTAAGGGGGCACACAACATATAGTAGGTATTGATTTTTGGGCGAGAAACGGATATTCTTGCCTTGAAGTCCGTGAGGTAAGGTAGTTTTTGATGCTGAATTTTGAGTGCAACAGTGGTTTTGAGGACCGAAGTCGACTTACGGACTCTTTAGATAAAGACCTTGGAGCAGAACAGGATTTGGTCATGGAACGAATCCTTGAGAACATTCATAATACCCCGATAGGGCAAGTACTTAAGAAGATCGCCTCGTTGCCGGGGGTTCGCAAGGAGAAGGTCCTCGGTGTACGACAGCAGCTTACCGAGGGCAAGTATGATCTTAGCGAGCGACTCGACGTTGCTCTTGAGAAAGTCCTTGAGGACCTTGAGACGTAGAGATGTCCAGGCACTGCACTGCCCTTGCCGGTTTGTCAAGAACTCAAATTAGTAACTCAAACTGACCAGTCCCCTGGGGACGCTACGATAAGTCCTTATGCGATAGCAATATAGGACACTGTGTCATTCCCGCCCCCAGGGGGTAAACTCCAGCGGGAATCCACTCAGCCGCCACACTTCCCCCCGGGATGGCGGGGCCAACTGGATACCTGCTTTCGCAGGTATGACAAGGCAAACCGGCCATTTTGAGTTAGGAAAAGCAAAAAGCCCTGCAAGTTCTTGTTTTGCAAGGCTTTGCTTATCTGGGCGATACAGGATTCGAACCTGTGACCTCACGGGTGTGATCCGTGCGCTCTAGCCAACTGAGCTAATCGCCCGCAACCGCCCGTATTAGAATCACAAATCGTTCGTGCTGTCAAGCCTCAATTGTGGAATCTTGATGTTCAAGGCTCGGGGCAAGCGGCCCTGAGAGGACTGAAAGAGGTTCAGGGCTTGGGATTTGGGTCTAATGCGACGAGGTTTATCTTTCCGAGCTTTACGCCTTTCATACTCAGCAGGCCCTCTGCCACCTTGTTGATTTGTCCGACGGGGCCTCGCAGGACAATTACTTCGAGGCAGTCGTGGCGGTCGAGATGAACGTGGAGCGATGATATTGCCTGGAGCAGATGGGAGTGTTGGAGGTCTATGAGTTTTTGTGGGACCATAGTCGCGTGGTGGTCGTAAACCAGACAAACCGCGGCGACGGCGTTGGCCTTCGCGCTGAGGAGGCTCTCGCTGCTGAGACGCTGGCGCACGAGGTCTCGTATAGCCTCGGAGCGGCTCTCGTAGCCCTGCTTGGCGATAAGGCTGTCGAATTCCGCGAGGAGATTCTTATCGAGCGAGACGCCGATACGTTCGACTTTATCCATTTGTGCCTCACCCTAAAAACTTCTTTTCAAACCGTCCCGAGCAGCCGCGCACACGGCGACTTGCGAAAGCTCACGAGCGGTTATGTTTAGCCCTTGCTTGTAACGTAAATCACCTGCTCGGCAAAGAGATTCGGCATAAATCTCACCGGGCGAAGCCGTCTCTTACAGAGCGGGATTCTCTTCTCAACCTTCACCGACAACTCGCTGCAAAACTCATCGAAATCTCTCAGCGAAAGAAAATGTATATTGGGCGAGTCGTGCCAGCCGAACGGAAGCTGCTTTGTAACGGGGGCCTTGCCGCCGAAGAACAGATGCGCCCTGCTTCGCCAGTGGGCGAAATTGGGGAAGCTGACAATGACCTTCCTGCCGACGCGGAGCAGCTCGGCGAATACCTTCTTGGGATTCTTCACCGTTTGCACGGTTTGCGAGAGTATTACATAGTCGAAGCTCTTGTCGGCGTAGCCTTCGAGGCCCTGCTCGATGTCGTGCTGTATTATCGGCAGACCTCGATTGACGCACGTCACGACAAGCTGCTGGAGCAGCTCTATTCCCCGGCCCTCTATACTCTTGTCGGCCGTCAGGCGGGCGAGCAGCTCGCCGTCTCCGCAGCCGATGTCGAGCACGGTGCTTTCGGGTTCTATCAGCGATTCGATCTGTGCATAATCGACGCGGGCACGGTGTGCGTGCTCGATACAGCTAAAGTCGGTTACCGTATCGCCCGGCGAGGGGCCTTTTCTTTTCCTGCCCCTTGAATCCGGGCGATGCGTTGCGCGGATGAAGCCCGATATGAACCCGCCGAGAACCTCCGGCTCGAGCAGAAAGGCGTCATGCCCGTAGGGCGAGGCGATGTTGCAGAAGCTCACGTCCTTCCTGTGCGCCACGAGGGCATCGACGATGGTCTTGGACTGAGCTGGTGTAAACAGCCAGTCGCTCGCAAAGCTGACAACGAGGAACCTGCACCGGACATTTGCAAACGCCTTCCACAGCGACCCGTAATCCTTGCCCAGATCGAAATAGTCGGCGGCCTTGGTTATGTAAAGGTAGCTGTTGGCGTCGAATCTCTCCACGAAGCTGCGCCCCTGGTGGTCGAGGTATGTCTCGACGGCGAATTCGGAGTTGAATTCGTAGCTGTACTCTTCGGCGCTTCGGAGCTGTCTTCCGAACCTTTCCCGCATGCCCTGCTCGGAGAGGTAGGTTATGTGGCCGATCATTCGAGCGATTGCAAGCCCTCTGTCGGGGCCGGGGCCGCCGTGGTACTGTCCGTCGGCGAAATTGGCATCGCCCAGAATGGCGCTTCGCCCCACAGTGTCAAAGGCAATCGACTGGGCGCCAAGATGGGTGGTCGTGGCGATTGGAATTGCAGATTTGACAAAATCAGGGTATTCGATTGCCCACTGCAGCACCTGCATCCCGCCGATCGAGCCGCCGATGACGGCGAGAAGCTGCTTGACTCCGAGCTTGTCGAGCAGCAGCTTCTGGACTCGGACCATATCGCCAATGGTAATGATGGGAAAATCCAGGCCGTATGGTCTGCCGGTTTGCGGATTGATCGAAGATGGCCCCGTAGTCCCCCTGCATCCGCCGAGGAAGTTCGAGCATATAACGAAGTGCCTGTTGGTGTCGATTCCCTTGCCCGGCCCGACCATCACATCCCACCAGCCGGGCTTGTCGTCGTCAGCGCTGTGATAGCCGGCCACGTGGGCGTCGCCGCTGAGCGCGTGGCAGATCAAGACCGCGTTATCGCCCGCGTCGTTGGGCTCGCCGTAGGTCTCGTAAGCGACGTCTATCGGGGCAAAAGTCTTGCCGCACGCCAGTTTTAGAGGCTCGGATTCATCCACGACCCTTATGGTCCGGGTCCGGACAATGCCGACCGAGCTTTCGTCAATCCTTGCCATAAGGCGAACAAGTATAGCCCGAGGGAATCAGTTTGTAAAGTCCGCCCACAAATGCGTCTTCCAATTGGCTGATAATTCTGGTATTCATATTCGTGTCCTATGAAAAAGCTGCATAGCTGGAATTTATCTTATCAGCAAGCTACAGACCTGCAGAAACGCCTTGCCTGCAAAGTGCGGCATACTCCCCTCAAAACGATGCCGGGAACGGTTGCGGGAATTGATTGCGCCTTCAGCAGGGACGGCCAGAAGGTCCTTGCGGCGGTGGTTGTGCTGAAATTCGATAATTTGGAGGTCGTCGAAACGGCAGATGCCACGCGAAAACTAACCTTCCCCTATATCCCCGGCCTGCTGTCTTTTCGTGAAGCGCCCGTTTGCCTTGCCGCGGTGGAGAAATTGGCGAAACAGCCGGACGTTTTCATAATCGACGGCCAGGGCATCGCACATCCACGTCGGCTCGGCCTGGCTGCGCATCTGGGCCTGTTCTTTAATAAGCCCACAATCGGCTGCGCAAAGAGCAGGCTGATCGGCCAATTTGAAGAACCCCCAAAAGAAAAGGGGCGGCATAGTCTATTAACGGATAGTCTATGCACAAAACGCCGGGCGAACCACGAGCAGCAAGCCGCGAGCAATGAAACCATCGGCGCCGTGCTCAGAACCCGCACCAATGTCAAGCCGGTCTTCGTCTCCGTCGGCCACA
>DATEBC010000541.1:0-4834 GCA_035288065.1 Sedimentisphaerales bacterium
CCGGTCCCTCGGGGTTGCACTTGCTTGCATCCCCATCCCTTGGGAATCCGTCTTCCGTATTCTGTCTCCTGTCTCCTGCATTCTGTCTTCTACCCATCCCCCCTATCCAGCCCTCTTTGCCGTTTGTGCCCTCGCCTCTTGTGTTCTTCTGCCTTTTTGTCTTTGGTGCAAATTCGTGCTAATTCGTGGTTCACTCTTTTCCAGGTGTCTTCGTGGCTACAAGTCAATTATGCAAAACAAACCCAATTTCCAAAACCCTCAAACCAACACAACCGCTTATGCCACAAAGACTTACGCCAATATCCCGCTCCGCCCCAAGCAGAAAAACAAACCCAAACAAACCCAATTTATCGCGACGAACACCGCATCTCGAATCGAAGCGGGGACCCTTGGGGGAAGTGTCGAGTATCAAGCGTCCAGTATCCAGAATCCGCCATTTTACCCAGCTTGCCAGGAGATTATGACGTCATTGCTTAAACCAAACCCAGACCATGCCTTCAATACCCTATCGCACAATCATATCCGCAAGCTTCGCCCGCGCCTTTTCATACTCAGCGGGGTCCGGCTGCCACTTAAACCACGACTCAGCCAAAGGCTCGATTATCTTCCGAGCCTCGTCCGCCAGGCCCTTGCGTTCGAGGATGGCCATATACTCGTAGTCTTCGATAGAGTCACGCAGGGCTTTGAGCCGCAAGCTCGGCACGATCCCATCGTACCCGACATCCCGCCCCGGATAAACAATCGTCCCCTCCCCGTTATAGACTCCATCCAGCCGCCCGTATGTCCACGCATCCGTCCAGGGGTCCGTAGTCTGCTGCCAGTACGACATCCCGCCCCAGTACAGCAGGCCCCGAATCCCATAGCGCCACGAAATCCAGGCCGGAACGCGGTAATTCAACAGCGGATAGTCGATATGCCACCACGGGCTTGGCTCCGGCCCCTGGCACAGCGCGGTGTATGTCCAGATCACCTCGCCCAGAGTCTGCCGCTTGGCCGCGCTCTCGGCTTTGAAAAGGCAGAACAACGGGCACCATATATCGACGGCCCCATGCAGCTCGCCCCACGCCGAATCAGCCCCGCCCATACCCTTCTCCGTCCACGTCTGCTCGACGACCATAACCTTCACAACCGACCCGGCCCCCCGAATCGCCCGCCCCCACTTCTGCACGAATTTGTACTCCTCTTCGTCGTTAGGCTCGTCCTTCAAATAGATATAGAAAGTCACGCCCGGCCGGTCCAGCTTGGCCGCGGCAACATCCCACGCCTTCAGCCACGCATAGAGCTTGTCCCGCTCCTTCTCCGGGTCGCGAACGATGCCTTCAGGACTGCGAACATTGATCGCATTGACGTGATAACGATCCACGAATTCGCGCAGCTCGCTAATCTGCTCATCCGGAATCCGGAACGACCCATCGGCCTGGGCCGCCGGCTCCAGGCCGTGCCACGGAGTCGCATTGATCCGATGCCGCGTGAGCATCTCGGCGCACTGCTCCTCCACCGCCTCCCAATCCGAAGGCTCTTTCTCTTTACCCTCTTTGGCCTGCTCGCGATAATAGCCCCGCATCCGCCCCGCCGGCGAACCAAGAGCGGTCTGCAATGTAGAGACACGCGGCAGCACAAAATCCCACACGGTCAGTCTCACCCCAATCTCGACCGCCCTGTCCCCCTCTGCCCTAACGAGATACGTCCCCTTGTACTCGCCCGCCCGCGCCTCGGCAGGGACATATATATCCGCCCAAAATCCGTGCGTCTGCTCGGCGGGCAGGTCAAACGGAACCGCCCTGAACCTCGCCTCCACCAACGGCTCGCCCGTCACCGGATGCCGCAGCGGAATCAAAGGGTCAGGATACCACCCCGGCTTGAACGCCTCGTTTCGATACGTTCCTTTAGCAAGTTCCATCTGATGCTGCCGATACAGCCGCGCATCGCCGCCCCGCAAAATCGCCCCTCCGGGTCCCATCAAATCGCCTGCTTCAACGATTACGCCCTTGACAGCAACGTCACTGCGCAGAAGAATCTGAAAGCTCTCCCATTCGTTCTTCGCCGCCGAAATCATAGCGGCGGTCCCGCCCTCCGCACTTTCGTCGCGGAGAACACGCCTGCTCGACGTCACCGTCCAGACCCGCAAATCAGCCCCCGCTGTCTCCAAGCCAACCGTACACAGCAAAACGCCCGCCACAAAACCCACACAAGTTGTCTTCATTATTCAGCCCCTTACTGAATCCCAGACAGACTATCGCAGCGGCACAGTTCAGTACGTGTTTAGCCGTGCAAGGCACCCCCGTGTCGCGGCCATCTTGGCCGCGGTCCCACGGGTTTCCAACCCGTGCCCCACCGCTACGTCCGTAAAACCAGTTCCCAGGCTAAACACGTGCACAGCTCAAGCCGTGCTCGCGTTCAATAGAATACCATGTCCGCCCCTGCAGACCAAGCCATTTCGCGCTTATTCAAGAACCGGCGGAGACATCCTACCCAGTGGCAAATCAAGGCTGTGCCCTCCACTGAAAAAAAACCGAAATCCCAAGTCGTGCACGGCCTATCCCCTTCTCAAGATACCCTAAAAATATCTTCGCCAATTCAGGCATAACCACTTTAGTGACAAGTACTTACACATCCTCGCCAACATTTTTTCTTGCTTTTCGCCGCCCTTTCAGTTATCATAGTGGCATAGTAAGGGATGAAACGAATTGTTGTTCTGGTTCCTGGGACGGGCGATGACAAAATTCTACTACGAAACGTGGCTTCCGTTCACACTAAACAAGAGGCGAATTCTGTTCCTGGCCATCGCAAGCTATCTCGCCCTGTGCTGACGGACTGATTGGCCCAAGCCTTTACAATTCTCCCCGGCCCGCTCCCACAGAAGCGTTTTTCTTGTGCACGTCCATCCTCCGCCCCTTCTTCGCCCGCATATTTCACGGGGGTGGCGGGTCTTTAGATTTGGGTGGATTCTGAGTTATTTTTCGGTTGGTATAGCACTTTCGGCGTTGTGGACGCAGAGGACCCCCTTACCCCCCACAAATTGCCGGGATGTCATCGACGTCAGCCCAATGCAGTGGATTTCACCGACAACGCGGATAGACAACCAAGAACGCGGGCAAAAAGACACTTTAACGGATAGCCCCCAGCCAAGTGAATCATCGCACGTCGAACCGAGCACGCCACCCTCGCTGCGATCTTGAGTAGCTTCAGACGAATCGCACCGACCTGCACATCGCGGCTTACCAATATGCGGCAATCCGCTAATTCCAGCGCCGCCATACCCTTAAAGACACCGACAAAATTGCTTCGCTGATAAGGCGGCAGCTTCTCTTGACATATCAGGCCCTCTCTCGTATTATCCCTTACCGGCTCTGATGTCGCTTGAACGCCGCAAAACGATTGGAGACAGGACTATATGGCTGACGTCCCCTCGCGAGTTGTCGAGCTTGTCGAAACCTTCCGCCGCAACATCGATACATACCGCTCCGGGCAGTACAACGAGACTCAGCTTCGCCGCGAGTTCATCGACCCCTTCTTCGCCGAGCTCGGCTGGGATGTAACAAACAAGGCCGGCTACGCCCACGCCTACAAGGACGTCATTCACGAAGACGCAATAAAAGTCTCCGGCGCAACAAAAGCCCCCGACTACTCCTTTCGCATAGGCGGCGCCCGAAAATTCTTCCTCGAAGCAAAAAAGCCCTCCGTAAATATCAAAGGCGATCCTCACCCCGCCTACCAGCTTCGCCGTTATGCCTGGTCCGCCAAGCTGCCCCTCTCAATATTGACCGATTTCGAGGAGTTCGCCGTCTATGACTGCCGGATCAAACCTAAGCAGTCCGATGGCTCAAGCGCTGCCAGAATCATGTATCTGACCTGCGGCCAGTACCTCGATAACTGGACTGAGATCGCCGAGACCTTCAGCAAAGAAGCCGTCCTCAAAGGCTCGTTCGACAAGTTCGCGGTATCGGCAAAGGGAAAACGCGGCACAACCACCGTCGATGCCGAATTCCTCGCGGAAATAGAAAAATGGCGCAATATGCTCGCCCGCACCATCGCCCTGAGAAACGCCTGCCTCTCCGTCGAAGAGATAAACTTCACCGTCCAGCGGACAATCGACAGAATCCTTTTCCTGCGATTGTGCGAAGACCGCGGCATCGAGCAATACGCCCAGCTCCAGGCCATAAGCTCCGGTGACCGCACATACCCGCGCCTCTGCGAGCTATTCGAGCGGGCCGACCAGAAATACAACTCCGGCCTATTCCACTTCCACGATGAGCCCGACCGTCCGGAGCCGCCCGATAAGCTCACCCCCAACATCGCCATCGACGACAAAGACCTAAAATACCTCCTGCACAGCCTCTACTATCCCCAGTGCCCTTATGAGTTCTCCGTCCTGCCCGCCGAAATCCTCGGCAACGTATATGAGCAATTCCTCGGAAAAGTCATCACGCTCACAAAGGCCCACCAGGCCAAGATCGAGGAAAAACCAGAAGTCAAAAAGGCCGGCGGAGTCTATTACACCCCGTCGTACATCGTCGATTACATCGTAAAAAACACCGTCGGCAACCTCTTAGACGACCCCGCAGCCTCTCAACCCCATTTAGCCCCCACCCCTGCGGTGGGGGGCTCTCCCAAACCAAACGAAAAGCCTCCACCCCCCACCCAGTGTGGCAGCCTCAAGGCCGAAGGCCTTGGGGATGGCCGAAAGCCGCTAACACCGAAACAAATCGAAAAAATCAAAATTCTCGACCCCGCCTGCGGCTCAGGCTCTTTCCTCCTCGGAGCATACACGTACCTGCTGAACTACCACCGCGACTGGTACGCCGCCAACGACCCCGAAAAATGGGCAAAGAAG
>DATEBC010000542.1:0-3387 GCA_035288065.1 Sedimentisphaerales bacterium
CCCCTTGCACGGCTATGGTCCTTGTCTGGGGCTACCTGGCAAAAGGCAACGACGGCCACACACTCGTTATGGTCGCCATCAACTCGCTGACGATGCTCTTTTTCTATGGGCCGCTTGGCGGATTCCTCCTCGGAGTCGGAAAGCTCCCCGTACCCTGGCAGGCATTACTGTTGTCAATCGCTATCTACGTTGCCTTGCCCCTTGTTGCGGGATACTTATCCCGGAAATGGATTATCGCCGTAAAAGGAGAACCGTGGTTCAGGGAGAAATTCCTTCACTTTCTCACTCCTGTCACCATAATAGCCCTGCTCGCCACTCTGGTTCTGTTATTTTCGTTCAAGGGCGAGGTCATCTTATCCAATCCGCTGACCATTTTGTGGATTGCTATTCCGTTGTTCATTCAGACCAACCTGATATTCTGGATCGGGTACTTGCTGTCAAAGCCTCTAAAGCTGAGTTACGCGGACGCAGCCCCCTCGGCTATGATCGGCGCTTCGAACCACTTCGAGGTCGCAATCGCAACGGCGACAATGCTCTTCGGCCTATCCTCCGGCGCAGCCCTGGCCACCGTCGTCGGAGTCCTCATAGAGGTCCCCGTAATGCTGATGCTGGTAAAGATCTGCCTTAGAACCCAGAATTGGTTCGGGGCGGTCGATGCCGGCCGGACAGAGGCCCGACCGTAAGGGCTAACCATCCGAAACCGGCCGGATAGAGGCCAGACCGTAAGGGAGGGCTAATCATCCGGCGCCGGCAAGGCCCTATTAACGCTTGACACCCCAACGGCCCAGACTATATAGTATTCCCCAACAGAATGGCATGCGCCTGAGCAGGCCGGATATACTGAGATTAGTCGCCATAATATCAATGGAGTTTCCGAATGGATTCCGCAATTTTCAAGGCATACGACATCAGAGGCATCTACCCGGACCAGATCGACGAAGAAGGCGCCTGGAAGATCGGCAACGCCGCCGCCCAGTTCCTCCGCTCACTGCTCACCGGGTATGACCGAGGCCAGGCGAATATGCAATCGCTCTGTGTCGGTCGAGATATGAGGACCAGCAGCCCGGCTATAGCGAAGGCCCTTATCAAGGGAATGAACGCAACGGGGGCCAACGTCATCGATATAGGAATGATTGACACGCCCCAGATGTACTTCGCAATTAACCACCTCGGGACGTGTGGGGGCGTTCAGGTTACCGCCTCTCACAACCCGGCAAAGTACAACGGCTTCAAAATCTCAGGCCTCCAGGCCAAACCCGTCGGGGCGGATACCGGCCTGAAAGACATCCAGCACATCGCTATGGCCATGCCGCACACAAAAGGCAAAGGCGCCGGCTCGGTCGAGAAACGTGACCTGACCGCCGAATACAAAAATCACGTCCTCAAATTCCTCAAGCCCACCAGGGCCAGGCTGAAAATCGCAATCGATGCATCCAACGGCATGGCGGGAAAAATGGTCCCCGCTGTCTTCGCGGACCTGCCGGTGAAAATCATCCCGATTAACTTCGAGCACGACGGGACTTTCAAGCACGAGCCAAATCCGCTCATTGAAGAGAACCTGGCGGAGGTTAAAGAAGCCGTCGTAGAGAACGGCTGCCAATTCGGATTCTGCTTCGACGGCGACGCCGACAGACTAATGATGGTCGATGAGAAGGGCCAAACCGTAACCTGCGACCTGATGACCGCCCTGATTGCCGCGTATTTCCTCGAAAACAGCCCGAAGTCAACTATCGTCTATGACCTGCGAAGCAGCCGAGTCGTCAACGAAGAGATTATCAAGCACGGGGGGACCCCGCGAAGAGAGCGCGTCGGACACGCATATATGAAAAAGGCCCTGCGCGATTCGCACGCGGTCTTCGGCGGCGAGCTTTCGGGCCATTTCTACTACCGAGACAACTTCTACGCCGATTCGGGCCTTATTACCCTCGTGCACATTTTGAATATCGTCGCCCAAGCCCAAAAACCTATCAGCGAGCTGATCGAGCCGCTGCGAAGATACAGCGCCAGCGGCGAGATCAACTTCGAGGTCGAAGACAAGCAGGCCAGAATGGAAGAGCTTGCAAGAAGGTACGGCGACGGCCAAATCGACTACCTCGACGGCATTACTATCAGCTTTAAGGACTGGTGGTTCAACTGCCGGCCCAGCAATACCGAGCCGTTCCTCCGTCTCAATATCGAGGCAAAGACACCGGACCTGCTCGGCGAAAAGCTCGGTGAAATCGAAGCCCAGCTCGGCCAGCCCGTCCTGCACTGACCGTCGATAGCCCAATGATATGAGTTCTGCAAAATTGCAGGTTAGGCCTATATTATTGAAGAAAATCTTCTTTGTGATTTTCTTCAATAATCACTTAGCCGCTTATGAAAGAAGGCGTGGCCGTCAAAAAGAAAAAATCAGGAACGGATTTTTTCTTTTATTAAGTAGGCCTAACCTGCAATTTTGCAGAAGCCTTCCCCATGATTTGTTAGGAGCCGGCAGAGTATGGAAATTCATACAAAGACATGGCAAACGCCCAACGGCCCCGTCGAGGGCGTCCAGACCAAATGGCAGGGATTCAACATCCTGCTCGTAACCGGCTCAAAGGCATTTCTCGCCTGCCCGGCCGTTGACGTTCAAGCCTGCCAGGGATACGGAGTCGCCGCCGCCATAGTGGAAAGCACCCCGGACAACCCCATACGGACGCTCGACAGATTCCCAAATAGAAACGTAACGAAAGCAAACGACAAGGCAAAAGCACTCGGCATAACCGAGGGAATGCCTGTAACAGAAGCATTCGCACTTATAGCGTAAGTCAATCTGAACCAACCCGGAGTTGTCTAACGGCAGCCGGCACGGCTGCCATCCGTAACACAGGAGAAAAGCATGCACAGCAATCTTTCGCGTCGTCGTTTATTGACCGCTGCCGGGGCCGCCGTTGGCGCTGCCGCTCTGCCAAATACTGCCAAAGCCGCTGAGAAACGCCCGGTCGGTTTTACATACTGCCTCAATACCGCCACTATCCGGGGACAGAAGCTCTCTATCGATAAGGAAATCCAGATCGCAGCCGAGGCCGGATATGACGCCATCGAGCCCTGGCTGGACGGCATCAACAGGCACAAAGAGGCCGGCGGCTCGCTCAAAGACCTGAAAAAGATGACCGGCGACCTGGGAATAACCGTCGAAAGCGCAATCTCTTTTCCGAGTTGGATTGTCGATGACGACGCCCAGCGAGCGAAGGGCTTCGAGCAGGTAAAACGCGAGATGGACGTGCTCGCCCAGATCGGCGGCAAGCGAATCGCCGCTCCGCCCGCAGGCGCGACGCGAGAGCCGGGCCTGAATCTCGATAAGGCCGCCGAGCGCTACCGCCAACTGCTCGAACTCGGCGAGGAAATGGGCGTTATCCCCCAAAT
>DATEBC010000543.1:0-9840 GCA_035288065.1 Sedimentisphaerales bacterium
CTTCGCTGGATATTGCGGAATAGTATCTGTTTGGCGTCGCCCTGAAGCGATTTCTCTGCAAGGTGCACGAAATAAGGCAGCATGTGGAAGCTCAGGATCAGATTCGCAATCGCAACCACAATCGCCAGCGTCAGGCCGGGATAAACTAACGCCATCAGGCTTACCCCGCTTGCCCGACAGGCGTCCAATTCGTTATCGCTTGCAAATCGACCATAGACCAGCGCCGATGCGAATAACGCCGCCATCGGGAGTACGAATGTAAGCGTTATCGGCAGAAAGTAGCCCATAAGGCTCAACACCTGCCTCGGCCCGACGCCGTATTCCTGAACCGGATGCAAAATACTGCCAAGGCTCAGGATCAGCGTCAGCCCGACCGACGCAAGCAGAAAAACCTTCAACAGCTCGCGAAATATATACCGATGCAGTATGAGAACCATCTGCCCCCTATGGAATATCTAATGGATTGATGTCCTTTATGCGGTCGGCGTAAATCTTGTGGGTGTATTTCTTGAGCAGCTCCCTGTGGTATTGCTCCAGCGCAGCACGCCGTTGCTTAGATTGCATTGTCCGCTTGACGCGGTCGGTCGATTTCTCAGAGAACTCAGGTATCGTGCCGGGATGCTTCTCAAGAATCTTGACGACCCGCCACTTGAATTCATTGCGGTACATACCCTTGACGGGCCCGACCACCGTGTTCGGATCGCCTTTCCAAAGCTCCGGCCAGAAATACGCCTCCGCACCCGGATAGATGTCGGAGATTTTGCCCTCCTTGTCCAGCGAGTGTGCCTGCTTGACTGAGGCGAAATCCTTTCCCTCATCGAGTTCGGCCTTTACGGTCTGAGCGGCTTTGAGTTGCTCGCACCATATCTGATCGACCTTGAGCTTCTGTCCCTGTCGGAATTCGTCCTTGTGCTCGTCGAAATAAGCCTTGATCTGGGCGGCATTCGGCTCCGAAACTTGTTTGCCCGCGCGCTGCCTGGCGTCACCCAACAGATTCATGTCTTCGTATTCTCTAACCTGCTTTTTCAACGTCTCGTTTTCATCGAGCCGCAGTCTAATCGCTTCGGCTACGAGAACAGGCGTCCTCAAGGCCCGCTCCAGCAGGCGGTCCACACCCGCCTCGGTATTCAAATCACGCGGGCGAGAGGGCGGAGCTATTTCATTTATGGTCTCAAACCAGTCCTTAAGAGTTACTTTTCCCCCGTTGAACGTCGCCATAACGATATTCTTCTCCGCCTCGGTCAGCTCGTTTTTAATCTGACTGTTGCGAATGAAGCCGACATCCCGCTTTGCTATCGGGCGCAGCAGCAGGCGATGGTGGATTTCCGCCGCTTTGGTGAAATTGGCCGTTGCCTTTTTAACATCGGATTTCTTGTAGAGCTCGTCGTAATACGTGCTCATGATTGTATTTGCCTTGGCTCTTTTGACGGCGGATTCGGCCTTGTCGCGATCCAGCTTCGGATCGGCGGCGCCAGCCGTCCCCAGGCGGACTTTCATCTTCTCGGCAATTTCGGCCTCTGAGACGGTCAACCGCCCGGCCACTTGCCCCTGCATCAGGTGGTTTACAAGCTGTCGCTCTCTGAATTGCTTGACGGTGTTGAAGATCATTTCAGTCCCAAGAACGCCGTTCTTGCGGCCTTCCATGATCATTGCCTTTTCCGCCGCCATTCTGGTCAGGACCTCATTTGCGTCCGCCGGTTCACTCTTCAGTGAGTCCGCCGATGGCGGATCGTAATCATAGGGCTGAAGCTCTCTAATCAGCTCTTCCTCAAGCTCGTCTTTCTTGATAATGTAGTCGCTTATCAGTGCGACGATGTTGGCGTCTGTCTGGGCGGCGATGAGAGCCTCGGGTGGGATTTCCGGGATCGGTGTTTCCGCTTGGGGTGTCGAATTTGACGCCCGCTCCCCAGCGGGTTTTACTTCGGGTTGTTTCGTATCAAGCTGGTTAGCCTGTGCATGGACCGCTGCGCTTGTAGCAGGCTCTTTAGCCTCACTCCATAGCCCGCGACCCGTGGCAACACGCCAGGCGCCGATTGCTGCAACGATGCCGAAGATACTTAGAACCGGAATAACGAGGAAATTCTTCATTCTGTGGTTAAGCCATGGCATAGCCATCTATTCTCCTTGCGAACAACACTCAAAACCTGCATTGGAGCTCCGCCATAGGGCGGATTCCCGTCTTGGCGGGCCAGAGGCGGGGCGTCCAGCCATCAAATCTTTCAACCGCAATTATAACTCTCAGCCATGATTCACCAAAGAAAATTATCGCTAAGAGCGTGTGTGTGAGAAGTGGCACGGGCATCCTGCCCGTGCGTTTAACGCGGGTCCCGCTCGTAGAAAGAAGGACAATTGCAGGGCCAGGCCCCACGCACCCCTTGCGGGGATGCCCATCCCACTACAGAACGCCTTCTCACACACGCTCTAAGACCCATCCACGAGGCCTCGTTACGGGCATCACCCCGATTTTTCGCTTGCTTCAAGCCGCACCTATTCGTACAATAGATTAAGCACGTTGCCAAGCGTCGCTCGTTGGACGCCTATCCTTCGACAGGCTCAGGATGGTGAGCTTGTCGAACCATTGAGGGCTTGCAAATGATTGGGAACATAACAAAGAGATGTAGTCCCGCCGTGGGCAAAAGAATTCCCGGTAGCGCCTGGAAGCTGGCTTGTTCTTTGACTATTGGCGGGCTGATACTGTCGGCTTTCTTTGGAACGCCGGGTCTGCGTGCCGATACGATTGTCCTTTTGGAAGGCCAGACCATTACCGGCCGGATACTCGTGGAGAAGGATGCTCAGTTGTATGTGGATATCGGTGTGACAGTGCTCGCTATTCCCAAGACGGAAATTCTCAAGTATGACTATGCTGATAGTCTCGAGATAGACTCTCGCGACGCCAACGACGCCAATCAGCCCGACACCCGCCTCGGCGGGCCGCAAGACGTCCCACCGCAAGGTGTCCCTTACGGGACTTTCGGGAGGACCGTCCGCGACGACCCCGGCGGCTACCGCACCGCCGATCTGAGAAAGACCACTATCGCAAAATGCGCCGAGGTCGTCTCCGAGGCCGTCGTCAAAGTATCCAGCCCCGCGGGAACCGGGTCGGCCTTCTTCATCAATGAACAAGGATACCTCATAACCAACTACCACGTAATAGAACGCGAGACAAAAATCGAAGTGACCATGTTCGCCAAGGTTAAGAACGGCTTCGAGAAAAAGAGATTCCGTAAGGTCAGGATCGAGGCCATCAATCCCTTCGTGGACTTGGCTCTTCTCAAGGTCGAAGACCTCGGCGGCGCGGAAACGAAATTTGTCTATCTCGGCGATATTGACCGCCTCGAAGTGGGCGAGCAGGTCTTCGCCATCGGTAATCCGCTCGGCCTCGAACGCACCGTAACGGACGGGGTAATAAGCACAAAGAACAGGGCGTTCGAGGGTCTGCTCTATGTCCAGACCAATGCGGACATCAACCCCGGCAACTCCGGCGGGCCGCTCTTCAACCTCGCCGGCGAGGTCATCGGCGTTACGAATATGGGATATGTCTTCTACGGCGGACTCGGTTTTGCGATACCGATCAACTACGTCAGGCACTTCATAGAGAACCGCGATGCCTTCACGTATGAGAAAGACAATCCGAATACCGGCTACAGGTACATCCAGCCGGACAGGAGACGCAACCAGGCCGACCCCGATGCTACTCTGCGAAGTAGCGAGGCGCCACGTAGCACGAGTTTCCTCAAGGGCAAAAGCAATTCCCGAAAATAGCCGGGCGATTTATTGATGTTTGAACGGTTAAATGCACAGTGGGGCTTGGAAATTGTCATTCCCGCGTCCTTATATGTCATTCCCGCGTCCTTATATGTCATTCCCGCGCCCTTATATGTCATTCCCGCGCAGGCGGGAATCCAGTTTAGGTTCCTGGATTCCGGCTCAAGGCCGGAATGACCCGCCGCGGCGGATGCGGCCATCTCATTGAGTCCGCCGATGGTCCGCCCGTGGCGGACTATTCAAAGTTCAATAATGTATTTCGACATTAAAAGAAAGGTCAAAAAAGTGGAAAACGCAGTCAAAACTATTCAGCAACAGGCAAATGCTACTCTGCGAAGTTCGCTACGTAGCACGAGTCGCTACGTAGCACGAGTCGCTACGAAGCACGAGTCGCTACGCAGCACGAGTCGCAGCCTTATATGTACTTGTGCACTTGTGCTCTTATGCTCTTGTCTCTGTGCATGGTCTGCGCAGTTGCCTCGCCCGGCACAGCTTCTGCCGGGCGAAACAGTAGTCTTTGCCGAAGTTTCTAATTTCACCCAGCTCACCGAACAGTTCAAAAAGACCAACTACTACAAGCTGTACAAAGACCCGGCAATGGCCCCCTTCATCGAGGACGTGAAGGCCAAATTGGCCGAAGAGATTAAGAAATCCGACGATGAATTGGTACAGGCCGTTCTCGCTATGGACGCAATGCCCAGCGGGAGGGTCGCCGTTGCCCTCTTGCCGGGTCCGGGGCAAGGCTTCTCCGAACCCCACGTCGTGATGATAATCGAATGGGGCCAGGCGAAGGCCAAAGTCCAGGAAACGCTGGATAAGGTGCTCGCCGGGGCCGCCGAAGAAGGCGTTCGCAAGAAGATGGAAGAATACCGCGGGGTAAGCATAATAGCCGCAGTCCACGAGTCCGAACCCGACTCCGCCCCAAGCTACTGTTTTATCGACGATTGCCTGATCGGCTCAACCAATACCGACCTTGTAAAGTCCGTCATCGCCCGAATTCAAGGCACCGGCGGCGCTGCGCTGGCCGACGATGCCGACTACAACACCGCGATCAAGGCAGTCGGCCCTGCCCACGATATCGACCTCTACGTCAACCTCAAGCGGTTGAAAGACCTCATCATCGCCGAGGCCCCGCCGGGTCAAGTCGGACCCCTCGTTACGAATCTTGGCCTCGACAACGTCATCTCGTTCAGCTTCGCCGCCGGTGTCGCACGCGATGGCGGCAGCGACTCTTCCGGAAAGGCCCTTCTCAGAATCGACGGCGAGAAGAAGGGCGTATGCAAGATGCTCGAATTCGGCTCGTCGGCCCTGCGGGTGCCGAAATTCGCGCCGGCCGAATTCTTTTCCGCCACATATGTCAACTTCAATTTCAAAGAGGCCTTCGACGCCCTGGGCCGAATTGTCACCGCTATCAGTCCGCAAATGGCGGCCATATTGTACATGCCTCTGGTGCCGCCAAGCCCGGATGGCCAGCCGGGCCTGACACTGAAGGCGGATATTATCGACAACCTCGGCTCGCAATTGCTCAGCTTCCGCAGCCTGGACAAATCAGCCTCCGATTCAGCCGGGCCGAAGGTCGAAACAGTCGTCGCCATCGCCGCTAACAATCGCGCCGCCCTCGAAGGTTCGCTCTCTCGGCTGCACGGGCTTTTTTCACAGGGTAAGAGCGACGCTTCACATCCGCTGCTGGGCCACACGATATACACAATCGACCTGGCGACTTTTTTGCCGTTCATGTCGGCAGATGGGCCGTCGGTTCAAGGTCTGGCCGAGCCGCCGCAAGCGCCTGTTGGGATGCTGCCCAAGCTGGCATTCACCGTTACCGATACTCACGTGATTATGGGTCTCGAGGCCGCCGTCGAAGGGGCCGTTCGCAAGTTGAGCACCGACGCCTCCGAGCTGCCGAGCTGGTTCCGCAAAGCCAAAGCCGCCATCCCCGACGTCGTCGGGCTGGCCGACTTGCAGGACGATGCCGCCGCCGCGCAAGTTCTTTGGAAGACCCTCAGACAAGCCGCCGAGGAAGCCGGCAAATCCAAAGGCGAATCGGATCGCTCAATCAAGGTTGGAGTAGGCTCTTCAGGCCTCATGTTCTCGCAGACGGGCGTTGATTTCGTAAATCCCGGCCTGCTGCCCGATTTCGAGGTAGTGCGAAAATACTTCGGAATCTCCGCAGCATACGGAATCGCACGGCAAGACGGCTTCTTCTTCGAATTCAAATATCTAAGTGACTCAAACTGACCGATTCGCCTTGTCATACCTGCGAAAGCCTTGTCATACCTGCGAAAGCAGGTATCCAGTTGGCCCCGCCATCCCGGGGGGAAGTGTGGTCGGCGAGTGGATTCCCGCTTTCGCGGGAATGACAGGACGGAAGGTTTTTTTTCGTTAGAGGCTCTTAGTCATCTGCAACTTTAGTCACTTGGAACTTTAGGCGCTTTGAACTATATGAATCGGTCAGTGTATCACTTTGTTTAGCGGATAGGTAATTATGCCCGATGCCCCGGCTCGCTTGAGTGCGGGGACCAGGGACCGCTCGGTTTTTTCGTCTATAATGACCTCTATGGCCATGTAATCCGAGTCGGCCAGGGGCGAGATGGTCGGGCTCTTCTCGGCCGGCAGGACCTTCAGTATTGAATCCATGGCGTCCTTCCTGATGTTGAGCTTCAGGCCCACTTTGGTGCGGGCCTCGATCGCCGCGTTGAGCAGTATTGCGATGTTCTCTATTTTTTCCCTCTTGAACTTATCCTCCCAAGCCTGCTTATTTGCGATCAGCCTGGTCGTGGATACCGCCACTGTATCGATTATTCGCAGGTTGTTTGCTCGCAGGGATGTTCCGGTTTCGGTAAGCTCGACGATCGCATCGACCAGCCGGGCCTTGACCTCCGTGGCCCCCCAGCTAAACTCAACCTTCACCTTGACGTTCTTCTCGGCGAAGTATTTCTCGACCACCTTAACCAGCTCGGTTGCGATAATCCCGCCCGCCAAGTCCTTGGCGCTCTTGACTTTCGATTCATTCGGCACGGCCAGCACCCATCTGGCCGGATTGCTCGTCCGCTTGCTGTAGGCCAGCTCACAGACATCGACCACATCAGAGCCATTCTCCATTATCCAGTCGTATCCGGTAATGCCCGCATCAAGCACTCCGTCCGCCACGTACCTGCTCATTTCCTGCGCACGCAGACATATAGGCTCTATTTGCTCGTCGTCAATACGCGGCAGGTAGCTTCTATCGGCGCCCAGAATTCCGAACCCCGCCTTGGCGAAAAGTTCAATTGTGGCCTCTTGCAAGCTCCCCGTTGGGATGCCTAATCTTAACACATTATTCGACATAGTCTTCGTCTTTCACCCGCCGGAGGCGGGCCCAAGCCAACGCACGGAATCCACCGTCAACACAATCAATTCTTGGTCTTCTTCGTTTCCGTTTTAGTCTGAGTCTTGGTCTTCCTGCCGGTCTTGGTTGCCTTCTTCCTATGCCATTCGCTCTCGCTTCGCAGCAGATCGTAAAACTCATAACCGTTCTTGGCTGAGATCTGCTTGGCCAGAAAACCTCCTATTTCCTGTTCGGTGGCATCCGGATGGACCAGCTCGTTGTCGTGAAGATAATCCAACATCTCGCGGGTAAGCGGTATTGTGTGCCCGTCGAGCGCGGTAAGCATACAATAGTCAACGGCAAACCTGCTGACGCCGTCAATTTTCTCCAGGGCCGTCCTCGCCGGACGCTTGCCCATTCTCTTGAGCGATTCCAGGCCGACTTGGTGGTGCTCGTCGAAAATCTGCCGCAGCGCCCTGGTCAGCCTTGCCGCCACCTCGTGCTGAGCGGGCGTATCGATGCCTATCATCTCGACAATATCATCCGTCCGAGAGACACGAAGATCGTTCAGATCAACGAAGTAATCGTCGAATCGCTTCAGCGCCGATGTCGCTTTATCCGCAGCGATGTGTTCGCTGATAATCGCGTAAACAAGGGCGTTCACCGGCTCTTCATACACCGCCTTCTGAACATCCGGACGCTTCTTCTTTAGCAAGCCGTAAAGCTTCAGGACTTTCCTGGAGTAGTTTTTGCTGTTCTTCATGTCATAACCTGCTTCTCGAATCAGTTACGAATTCGCCTCGTCCGAAGCATTTTGCTCGTCTTTGTCTTTGTACTCATCCGCCGCCTGATCTATCAACCGCATAATCTCGAGCGTCTTCTTGAACTGTTCGTCTTTGTGAAAACGCAGAACGGGGCAGAACCTGCTTTGCAGTTTGCCGGCCACCATGGACTGTATGCGCGCCTTGGCATGGTCTATCGCAAGAAACGTCTTGTTTTGTGCGGAGGCGTCTTTGCCGAAAATACTCAGATAGACTTCGGCATTGCGCAAGTCAGGCGACATATCGACGTGCGTAATGCTCACGAAGCCATCAATCCGCGGGTCGCTCAGATGGCGTGCAATGGCGTTGCTAACAACTTCCTTGATTACGCGTGCCACTCTTTCCTGCCTTCGACTCGCCATTATTCGCTTCCGCCCGCGGCGGACTCCGTGCATCTCCCCGTTGTGTCCCGGTCCGCCCCGCCTCGGCGGGCCGGAGGCGGAATTCCGCCTCAAGGCGGACTGAGGGTCCTCGCCACCTTAATGATCTCGTAGAATTCCAAAACGTCGTCTATTTTAATATCGTCGAAGCCCGCAACCTTGATGCCGCACTCCAGACCGGCCTTCACCTCACGAGCGTCGTCCTTGAAATGCTTGAGGGAATCAAGACTAAGACTGTCTTTGATAACGATGTTGTCCCGTATCAGTCGCGCCTTGGCGTTCTTTGCCGCAATTCCGCTGGTGACGTAACAGCCTGCTATCGTGCCGAGTCGTGAAATCTTGAAAGTCGCTCGGACCGTGGCGCGACCAAGCGTTTTCTCCTGCTCCTCGGGTTCGAGCAGACCGGCCATCGACTTCTCGAGATCTTCGGTGATCCGGTAGATAATGTTATAGAGCCTTATTTCGACGCCCTTGGACTCGGCGATTTTGCCGGCCTCTTCCTCCGGCACAACATTGAAACCGATAATGATTGCATTGGACGCTTCAGCCAGAACTACATCGCCTTCGGTAATGCCCCCGGGAGCGGCGTGAAGTATGCGAATCTTGACTTCATCCGTGCTCATATCCGACAAATACTTGGTCAAAACGTCAACAGACCCTTGTACGTCCGCCCGGATAATGATATTCAATTCCTCGGTCTTTCCGGCCTCTATCTGCCTGAACAAATTGTCCAGCGTAACCTGTTTGCGCTGCGCCAGTGAATCTTCTCTCGAACGGATCTGGTTTTCCTCCGCGGCGGACTTGGCCCTGTTGATGTCGTCGAGGCAGTAGAAACGGTCGCCTGCCTGCGGAACATCGCCGAGCCCCGTGATCTCCACCGGCGTGGAGCTCGAAGCCGACTTGATAATCCTGCCGACGCTGTCTCTCAATTGCTTCACTCTGCCGAAACTTCCCCCGGCCAGAACAATATCGCCTTGATTCAGTTGCCCTTCTTTGATCAGCAAAGTTGCCACCGGTCCCCGCTTGGACGACATCCGAGCCTCAACGACCCAGCCGATTGCAGGGATCGTGTCATCCGCTTTGAGTTCGAGCAGTTCGCCGGTCAAGTCCAGATGCTCGAGCAGGTCGTCGATCCCTTCGCCGGTAATCGCGCTGGTTTTTACAACGTCCGTTCTGCCTCCCCATTCGGTCGGCGTCAAATCGTGTTCGGAGAACTGCGCATAGATCCGGTTTATATCAACGCCTGGCAAATCTATCTTGTTCAACGCTACGATGATCGACACTCCCGCCGCCCTGCTGTGGGCAATAGCTTCAACCGTCTGAGGCATTACTCCGTCGTCGGCGGCCACCACTAGGACCACAACATCCGTCATATTGGCGCCGCGGGCGCGCATAGCAGTAAAAGCCTCGTGACCCGGCGTATCCAAAAACGTAACCTTCTTGCCGTCCCAGTTTATCTGAGAAGCGCCGATATGTTGTGTGATGCCTCCCGCCTCGCCCGCGGCAACCTTGGTTGATCGGATCTTGTCGAGAAGGCTCGTCTTGCCGTGGTCAACGTGTCCGAGCA
>DATEBC010000544.1:0-3737 GCA_035288065.1 Sedimentisphaerales bacterium
CGGTCGCCCGTTCCGGTCGGATTGTCGGTATCCTGGTCGGGTTTATAGACGCCCTGAGCGACCCATATTTCGTCGCCGAGCCTTGCAGCCGAGAGGGCATCCTGCAAGTAATTGAAGGCATCTTGCCAGGTTGAGCCGTTATTGTCACCCGCTGCATCGGCATCGACATATTTGATTGTCTTTACCATAACAATCGCCAACGCCCAGGGGCCGTTCAATCCCGTAGCGAGGTCTTCGACGGTGCCGCTGCCATCGGCGTTTCCCCGGTGGACGGCGCTGGTTATCGTATCAGTCCAGTATATCTTGCCCGCGGGGGCATCAAGCAGGAGCCCATGCGGACGCCCCAGGCCATCCTCCGGGCCGAAGAGGTCTTCGATCCCGCCTGTCCTATCGAGATTAGTGCGTTGAATCTTCGAGCTTCCTCTATCGCCCCAGTAGATTTTGTCGGCGGGCAAATCGAGGACGATATCGCGGACGTAATTCAGGCCGGTGATGAAATCCTCGGCCCCGGTCCCATCCAGATTGGCCCGATGAATGACGGTATTTTGGACATCGCTCCAGTAAATCCTGCTGTTTGTCAAATCAAGCTCTATGTAGTACGGCTGGCCTACGCCGGTGACAACGTCTTCAATCGGCCCTGAGCCGTCGAGGTTCACACGTCTAATGCTGCTCGAGCCGGTCTCCGCGACGTATATTTTGCCGTTATCGATGTCGAGCGCCATATCGGACGGGAATGACAGCCCTGTTACAAGCTGCACGTCACCGGAGCCATCAAGGGCGGAGCGATGAATCGCTCCGGCGGCGCTGTCGGCCCAGTACATCTTCTCGGCGGCGACATCAATTGCGAAGCCGCGAGGGTTTGAGAGGCCATCGGCGGAAGTGAGTATGTCTTCGACGCATCCGGAATCGAGATTCATCCTCTGGATTTTCGCGCTATCCTTATCGGTCCAATACAACATCCTGCCGGAGCTGCTGCACGGCTCGCTCTGCACGGCGTGGCCGGGAGCGGCAACATCGGGGCTGGCGTTGGCCGAGCGATAGGCGCCGTTCTCGCCGACGACGCTTAGACCAAGAGAAGTTCCGTTTGCCGCCAACTCGTCGGAGAAGCCGACTGCGCGGGTCGGATACGCGGCGGAGGCTACCAATACACTGTCCGTATCGTAAAGAAAGACTCCATCGGCGCTGCCAAGCCCGGAGAAGGCGCCGGAAAAGTAGGTCGGGTCATATACATGCACCTCCGGGCCGAGGCCCCAGTCGGCTTTCCACGGGTCGCCTGCTCCGGCGACCACGTCACGAATAATGATGGATTCGCCGGCGGCAATTGTTATGCCTGCGAATACGTTCTGGCCGGGGCGCTGGTGGTCGTCGTCCCAGGAATAGCCCGTCAAGTTGACAGAGGAAGGGCCAGTATTGGTAAGCTCCCACCAGTCGCAAGCGGTGGGAGAGTTGTGAGCACTCTGGCTCATGATTTCGGTGATTGCGAGCTGTGCGTCGGCAGTTGCGATAAAGGCGCAGCCGGCAAAAATCGACAGAATCACCCGCCTAATTCTTCTACTCATTTCAAGCCTCTTTGAATTCGTTCGGCACTCTTCTTTAAGAATCCCTGTACGATTCCAGGCTTATGATACCAAGATTTCATCTCATTGTCAACAACTTTCCCGGACGGGTCGGGGTGAACGGGGTGAGCCGAGGGAATCTCCCGTTTTCGGACGAATGAGATTGCTTCGCTGCGCTCGCAATGACTGAGCACGCAGATATGGATTAGAAGGGCCAGATTTCGGTGTCGAGCCAACTGGCGGCTAACTCGGCGTAGTCGGTGAAGTTGACCTTGAGGTTTTCTTCGCCTTCGGCGGCAATGATACTGGCGGGGGAGGCGATTTGCTGCGGATTGTCGGTCTTGTCACTTTGTTGCAGCCAGTCGCGGGCCATTATTGCAAGCTCCTGGTAGTCGATTTTGCAGTCGCGGTCGCCTTCGGGTGCGTAATCGAGGGCGGCGAAAGCGGCTGAGCTGCGAGCGGGAACACATCTGGGGATATAGAGCCTTACGTCATCGAGGTAGAGCGTGCCGGAGCCGTGATCGCCGGTTCCGTCCTCGCTGCCGATGCCGATGACGATGCTGACGACGTCGCTAAAGTCAACGTTGAAGTCGGCAAGGTCGATGTTCCACTCGTGCCACTGCGGCTCGTTGAAGTCGTCGAGGCTCTCGCCCTGGTAATCGCCGTAGAAGACCTTATAGCCGTAGCCTTTTGTGCCGTCGCGGAGTTGGACCCAGAAGGGCTCTGTGGTGGGATTGCCGGTCTTGCCATAAAAGTTTATCGACAAGGCCCTGACGCCCCCGGCAGTCCAGTCGGAACCTATCTCAGAGGGCAAATCGGCAGTCTGGGCCTCAATCCTCGAATACATCAGATGACCGCCCTCCTGACCCATAGTGCAGGGACTATAGACCGTGCCGTCGTTGTCGAATTCGTACTTCATCGACTGCGATCCGTGCAGGACCGGGTCGGCATTCTCCGTCAACGTAGAGCCGGTATTGTTGCCGCTGCTCTGGGTGCAGTCGCCGAAGCCGTCCCGCCAGACTACAAATATGTACGGTCCACGTGGAGGATTCCAGGGCGTGTAGCTCTCCATATCATCAACAGACAGCCAGTTGGCAGTTGTAAAGTGCCAGCCCCTTCCCGGCCAGATACAGGGTCCGTTGACCGCATCCACCACCCAGTAGAAAGTCCGGCCCAAATCGAGCGTCATCGGCAATGTAAAGGACGAATTGCTGACAGTAGCGCGTGGTGCGGCGCGATTGACGACGGCGGCGAGGTCTTCGCTGTAGTACACGATGCTTCCATTGACGTCGGCCGCACAAGCTCCCGGCTGCCAAGAGAGAGTCACTTGGCCGGGAGGAACATCGTCAGCGCCATTCGAAGGATAGGGAGTCATCCAGGGCCACCAAAGGTCTATACGCATAATCTCAACAATATGCGCTTCATTCTTTGCAGTGTCGTAGATGCGAAGATCGTCAATCGAGCCGGGGAAGTAGTTGTCGTTGTCGTCGCGCTTGCCGATCTGAACGTTGTCGTGTGTGTCTATTGTAACGGCAGGAGTTGCGAAGCCATAAAGTACGGCATCAGCATAGAAATAGGCCGTTGTTCCATCAAATGTCGCGGCCAAGTGATGCCACTCCAAATCGACGGGCATAATGTCATACTGCTCGCCGTGGAGGTGGAGGCCGTAGTAACCGGCGGTCGTGCTGTCGGTGTCGCCGACGACTTCGATATCGAAGTGCGTGCCGTCTGCACTGGGCCCGGTGAAGCCGAATACGTTGGTCCAGTCGGGTATGGCGGCGGTATCGGCCTTGACCCAGGCGGCGATTGTTCGAGGCTCGTCGCCGCTGATGCCGATGCCATGCTCGATATCGACGTAGTCGTCGATGCCGTCGAGATGGATCGCCTGACCATCCATGCCGGCAACATAAGTCGGGCCGCCGATTTCGACGCCGTCGTTGCCGTGGCCTGATGAGTCAAAGGCGTTATCCTCGAACTTGAGCCAGAGCTTTGAAGTCGCATCCCACGGGGGGCATACGCAGCAAACGGACTCAAACCGCCAGACAGAGCCGGGATACAGCACAGTGCCGGTTTCCGCCGAAACGCCATCCACACGCCAATAGACGAAATCGCTGTAGCCCAGAGATAGGGGGCCATATTCATTCGGGCCGGTCGGGGCGCCCATGTATTCAGGCGATGCGG
>DATEBC010000545.1:0-2765 GCA_035288065.1 Sedimentisphaerales bacterium
TGCCGGGAATGGTTGAGAATACGGCCGACCATCTCGTGAATCGTAAGTTCCTGTGATACCAAGCGATAGGCTCTTTCCACAATTTCCTGCCGCTCTTTCTCGGCGGAGAGGTAATATTCGATGGCCTGGGCCAATCCATCAACCGGCGCAGCGACAATATGACGACCGGGAACAAAAGGCTCTCGGTCAATCGGAGGCTCAGATACTATCAGGGCCTTGTTCGCCGCGCAATACATAAAGCGCATACCGACGAAGTCCTGAGAGTTCTGGAAGATATTAAGAACGATCTTGGCGCGATTCAGGAATCCGGTTCGCTCCTCGCCGTCCACTTCCGCACTTGGGATCGTTACCTTAATACCGCGCTTCTCCAAGTCTCTCTCAACTTGCTGCAAGAGGCGCAGACGGCGCTTCGTACGGATCCTGCCTAAGAAGCCGACGTCTATGTCACGTTGTAGGCCGAGATCTCTGCCGTGAAGAGCCGGATGATAGCCGACAGGCGCAACGACGGGTTCGAATCCGTGACGTCGCAGTTGAGCGGCCTTGCCCTCGGCGGTCACGGCCAGGCCGCTGAGCAATCCTCTATAATGGAAATGGTGCAATTCGCCGATTATTCGCAGTCGAAAGTGTCGTCCCAGGAAAAAACGGTCCAAGAGCCGCGCCCAGAGCCTTGTGTGAGCACGGGGATGGCGCGTCAGGTAGAGGTTGCCGGCCGTCTGCAGTCCGGATGCGAATCTCACAAGGCAGGGCGGCAGCCCGGGCTTGGAGACCGCTTCTGTGAACCACCAGTAAAAGAATGGGCGCTTCTCCTTAGGGTATGACGCCAGCCGTAAAGCCGTCTCCAACAGACTGCCCTCGCGCGTGTGCGGGCCGTATCCGAGGACGAAATCATAGTGCCGCTTCCAGGACTCCGTTCGGCTGAGAACATCGACCAAGCAGTCGTGGCTGCGGAACCCGTCGGCAATGATTTGGGCCAGCTCCAGCGCAAATCCTCTGTCCTCGGATAGAACCGCAACATGTCTCGGCCAGTGATGAAACGACATCATACAACCCAATAAACACTATTGAATTCTCTTGGCATCAGGCTCTCGGCGTGATTCATTTGCCCGCAATGTTTTCCTTGACGATTTTCGCAGGTACGCCGACGACCAGGACATTGTCCGGGACGTCCTTGGTTACCACCGCGCCGGCGCCGACAACAGAGTGCGAACCGATAGTAATGTGGTCGATCACAATGGCTCCCATCCCTATATAGGCCGCATCGCCGATACGGCAGGCGCCGGCAACATTTGCGCCGGGATGAATGGTAACAAAATCGCCGATTTGCGTATGGTGCCCAATCAAGACCCCGCGGTTTACGATAACATGGTGGCCAAGATGGGTGTGTGAGGCTACAATAACTCCTACGCTGAGAATGCTTCCTTCACCAAGAGAGCTGCTCGACGAGACCCTGGCCGAGGGGTGAACAAGGGTCGCAAATCCCATGCCGTACCTGGCAACCTGCTCCGTGAATTGGCTGCGAAACGTTGTCGCAAGCCCGCAAACCGCACTATGGCTCCGGGCAAGGTTCGCCACTTCGTCCACCCAGTATATCGGCAGACCTTCCAGACGCTCTGAGCTGCGCTGGCGATCCATATTATCGACAAAACCAGCGACGCTAAAACCTGGAATCTCGCACGCCAAATCGGCCACCTCAACGGCGAAAGTCCTTGTTCCCAGAATCAGCAACGGGCGAGCGGAACCTGCCATTTACCAACCTTTCCTGATAATATCGGTTACATAATCGACCTGATCATCGGTCAACGCAAGATGCATCGGCAGAGAAATCGCGTGGCGCCAGAAATACTCCGTGTTCGGCAGCTCGTGTTCTTCGTACATCGAGTACCGGTCGTTCCGCAGGTAATGGACGCTCACATCGACCTGGTTGGCGCCCAGCTTGTCGATCAAAGAATCCCGCTGCTCGGCAAGGATGCAAAACAGGTGGCAGCTGCTCTTTCTGTCGCTCTTGTATTCGAGCAGCTTGATTCCCGGGACGCCCGACAACTGTTGGCGGTATTGAGCGGCGATTGAGGCGCGCCGGGCGTTGTCCCTGTCTATCCAGGCCAGTTGAGCCAGGCCGATCGCCGCCTGGACGTCGTTCATGTGATACTTGAAACCTACCTCAGAGACATCGTAGTTCCAGCGATACCCTTGCAGGCCGGTCCGCTGAAAAGTGTCGGCGCTAATCCCGAGCCAACGCAGCCTCCTCAGCCGCTCGTTATATTCTTCGGAGCGAATTGTCAATGCCCCGCCGTCTCCCATAGGCAGATTTTTAACCGGGTGAAAGGAGAAGGCGTGAATGTCGCCGTGGCTGCCGATCCGCCTGCCTTTGTACTCTGCGCCGCAGGCATGGGCGCAATCCTCAACAATCGGGATGTTTCGCCGACGAGCCAATGCATAGAACCGCTCTATGTCGCACGGATACCCCGCGTAGTGCATGAGCATAATGGCCCTCGTCCGTCCGGTTATGCGTTCCGAAACTGAGTTGATATCGAGATTCCCGGTATCCCGTTCGATGTCGGCGAATACCGGGCGGCAGTTCTCATAGAGGATCACGTGGTTCGTCGAGACGAAAGTTAGGGCCGTCGTAATCACCTCGGAGCCCGGCGGCAGGTCCAGCAGACGCAGACCGAGGTGAAGTGCGGCAGTGCAGGAATTCAACCCCACGCAATAACTGATGCCGATGTAATCGGCGAATGCCTCCTCGAAAGAGGCTGTCTTGGGTCCCA
>DATEBC010000546.1:0-2773 GCA_035288065.1 Sedimentisphaerales bacterium
TCCCAAGAGATATTCGCCTCCAGGTCTGCCAAAGCCTGCTCGGAATCAAGGGCGCGCCGCAGGAGCAGCCAGCTTCTGAGGAGATTGGGTGCCGATGCCCCCATACAGATTTCATCGAAAGCGAATCGGCGGCGAAATACGCCGACGGTCATCTCAATTGGCTCGAAACAGCCGACGACGGCTTGACCTCTCGGTACGTCTGCCCGGAGACCAGGAAGACCTGGGTAATGGTCGCGGGGGCCTTGAAGACCGAGCACCCCGAATCCGACGAAGCGCTGTGCCGCTGCGCGCACATCGAGCGTCTGGACGGCAGGCAGGCCCAACGCTACGCCAAAGAGCACCTCAAGGCCATCGAGACCGACGGCGGCTGGCAAACCACCTATATCTGCCCCTACACCGACAAACGCTGGCTCCTCGACTATACGAAGATCGCCGACCAGGACTAGGCCAAATACGCCAGGCTGCGAGCACTACCGCCAAAGACTGACCAACACTAATACCCGCCCCGCCCGCCGAGGCCAAATCCCGCGACGGTCCCGACTCAGGCTGGGTAGCCAACCCCGAAATCGCCGCCAAAACCGCTCTTTGACAAGTCAATACAGCTTGGAGCGTATTTTGTGAAGCGTGAAGCCCCTATGGGACAGGCGTGAAGCGCATCTCGATGCTCTGATGCCAGGGTGGTCCCCTTAAAAGGCCGATTTCGCGAGAAGAACCGCTGATAGTTACTTTTTGCTTGACTTTCGCGGCATATCTGGTACGATGAAATGTGCTCATGGAGGAGCATCATAAATATCAAGCAGGCAGAATATTGGCGGTACATTTTGGAGGAACGAGAATGTCTAGCAGAAGAACTCACACTTTCAGGGTCGTCATTTTGTGCGTCGCGCTCGCAACCTGCAACTTTGCCCTAAATGGGAAAGCCAGTGCTGCACTGGCCGATTTAGGCGAAGCCCAACGCTTCCTCTTTCTGGCACAGAAGGGCATCTCTGAAGGCGGCAGCATCAACAGGTATATAGGCGACATTGCCGCGCCAAGTATGTACTCGTGGAATCCGTTTTCGTTCGACGGAACGATAGTGGACAACGAGCCTATCATTGCCGAAGCAATCGCCGACGCGCTGGAATTCTCAACTCTGCTGGCGACCCTTCAACCCGATGCCACATTCAGCGTCGACCCTCCGCGAGAGTGGCATACCGTCAAGTCCGGACTGAATGTTCTAAACGTGCTTGACTATCCTGACGCATATTGCTCTTTGCCTCAGACAATCTTCGGTGACGAAGGCGATACGGTTGTGGTGAATGTGATGCACAGCGGGGAGGTCGAAGCTGGAATCCAAGTCGGCGGAGGCCTGCGTCCGGAAAACCTGATTGTGAATATTCTCAACGCTTCGGCGCCGTACTTAGGTCTCGGTAGCACACGCACAGCCGGAACTTATCTGGTGGCAAACGGTCGGGCTTTATATGGAGCCGGTAGCGGCGGATTAGATGGCGCCGTGCTCAGCACGAGTTACATTAACATTGACGGAGGCAGCAACTCGTTTAACCATTGCCCCTTCGACGCGTCTGCTATTCCCGAACCGGCCACGTCCTTACTGCTCGGGCTGGGTGGTTGGGGGCTGGTGCAAAGGCGCAGAGGGGCGTGAAGCGTAGTTCGTGAAGCGTAGAGGGTAGAGCGTATCTCGATGGTCGGATGTCATTTCGAGCGGACCCGTTCGGGGGGAGTCGAGGAATCTATTGAAATAGTCTTGCTTCCTTGTTCGCAACGAAGTAGCTGAACCGCTGCGTCCCTATGGGACAGGCGGGCTGTTAAAACAGACCCCTCGACTTCGCTCGGGGTGACAGTAAGGGTGCGGCCGGGGGCACGAACGGGCCGGATTGAGGATGACAGGAGAATATGCGGGACGACCACGGGGGGCGAATGAACGGGATTATTTTTTGAAGCGGCCGGTTGTAAGGCGGAGACGGGGGGATTATACTCTGCCGGTGCTGGAAATGCGTTTATCGCTTCCGGGCTAATAGCAGACAAGAGGGCCGCTGCCTCTTATGGCTCCCCTGCCGGCTACCGGTAAAACGCAATACGCAAGGTTACTCAGACTGACCGGCCTCGGATCAGAGTTTAACGTAACTACAGTTTTGACAACAGGATAAGAGCATCTGTCATTCCTGCGAAAGCAGGAATCCAAAATATATGAAAAACAGTGTTAATCTGTGTAAATCCGTGTCAAAAAAAAGAACCGGTCAGTTTGAGAAGGTTAGATTCGTCAAAGTGTTCTAATGGTCAAAGGGAGTGTGACTTATGAAAAAGGTATTAACAGCCATGACCATCGTTCTTGCGGCGGTCGCAATCTTGGCCGCTGCCGGATGCAAGAAACAGGAAGGCGCCGCCGGCGACCCCAATAGCGGCAAAAAGACGTATCGCATCGCCGTGATTCCCAAGGGCACGACGCACATCTTCTGGAAGTCGATTCACGCCGGGGCGATCAAGGCCCAGCAGGAGCTTAAAGCTGCCGGGATCGACGTCGAGATCATCTGGAAAGGCCCGCTCAAGGAAGACGACCGCGAATCGCAGATACGGGTTGTCGAGGATTTCATCACCCGCGGCGTAACGGGCATTGTGCTTGCCCCTCTCGACGACACGGCCCTGCGGACGCCCGTCAAAGACGCCGTCAGCAACGGCATTCCCGTGGTTATCATCGACAGCGACCTGAAGAGCGAGGATCACGTCAGCTTCGTAGCAACGGACAACTACAAAGGCGGCTCCAAAGGCGCCGAGC
>DATEBC010000547.1:0-6524 GCA_035288065.1 Sedimentisphaerales bacterium
GCCAAATCGCCCGGGAGAACATCAAACGCACCCGGCATCAGTTGCTAAAGTCCCTCACCCGCCAGGGAATTGGCCGGCTTCATCTGGACCATGATGCGTGAACATCCCCGAAGGGATTGCCTATCCACAATTACAGGGCGAGTCCAAGACTGCATGACCGGGAATGTTCTTTCATCAGCCGAATGTCTTGCTCATACCACAATAGGCGATACACAGCATGACATACGCATCAACTATTGAGCATCCCGCACATAGTAATAATACACCACCGAATAGTAATTCGCCGGAGTGTCGTTCTGATTCCCGTGTTCTGTGGAGATTAGGATGGATTTTTTGAAGTGAATCTTTCCCGGCCAAAAACGATACGCCGTCGTTGAGCCGTTCACCTGCCCGAACACGTCAAGGAGGCCTTCTGTTTTAGGCTGGCCGAAGAGGGGCAGCGAATAGGGATTGGTCAGCCAGAATGTGGACCAGCCCCCCTGGTACTCGTCTTCGTGCCCCGTGCCGTGGAAACGCGGCTTCTCCTCGCCGTCAAAGTAGAACTTCAACTTTCCCCAATGCAGCTCCATTCCCGTCCCGGTGAACCAGAAATTGTAGATGCACCCGGGCCCGTCTGCATCGAAGATAACGTGTTCCCCGGCTTGATCGACATAAAGCTGAGAATACGTCCCCCGGAAACCGTCGTCGTTGCCGCCCGTACGGTCGTAGCTCGATAGATAGTACGACTCAACACCGGAATATATCTGGGGCAGTTCGGAAAGATTCTCATAAAAAGCAGGCCCAACCGCCCCGGCATGAACTAAAGACCCGCTCATACTGAGACATAAAAAAGGAACAAAGATTCTGCCAAACATACTGCACCTCACTACGTTCATTTGCCGCCGGCGGCCGTACCCGATCCTGCAACGTCTCTTGGGCGTACTCTATCTCTCTGCGAAGCCTTTGTCCAGCGCCTCAATATCCCCCAAAAGTGTGGGACGATTCTACTCGGAAATCGTACAGAGATATCAGAATACCCGTTTTCGGCAAATAGGTAGAGTTATTGGCTCAGAGGTGTAAAAAGAGACGGTCCTCAGTGACGGACACTGCTCGAAAATGGGCTTCATGGCCGTATCGCCAGACTTCTTGTGCTGAGCAAATGTCAAAAAGGGCAAGATGTCCTTGACTTGTAATGTCAAAAGGGGTACAATGTGCCTATGAATAGAGAGGTTATATGGTTTATTCTACGTATTGGGCTCGTAATTGGGCTTTGGGGGCTGGTTTGGTCGTTTGTTGAGCCGAGAACGCAGGCGATGCGTGTTCTTAGGGCGGCCCTGCTTGTCCTCGCCCTCCTGGGGGTTTGGGCTATTCTGAGTATTGTAGAGGCGTAGCTCCCCCTTGAGGCTTTGCGCTATTGTACGCCTCGAATGCAGCACTATTCTGTATCGCCTGATTCCGTGCGTCGCCATTGCCAGAGCCGCCGAAGGTGGCTCGTGGCAATCTATGTCGTAGCTCGCTGTTTCTGGAACAAGTACAGAATGATGCCCAGGGCGATCAGGCCGACAAGCCCGTTCTCGCCAAGGCTGTTCAGCATGGCCGTCAGATTGGCAACAATCCCCGCAAAGAAGGGAACGTTAGGGCCAAAAAGAATGCCGACCACAATGCCCAGAGCGACCAATAACAGGGCAATCTCAGTTATTTCGCCAATCCATTTTTTCGTTTGTTCGAGTGGACTCATAACGAGGTCTCCATAATAGGTATCAACAAAACGATACGTGTTGCTGCATATTATTCGGTCCTTAGCGTCCATTTACTTGAATATCGGGCGTAAAAACTCAAAGTTATTTACCGCCGAACCAGAGTTTTGCACTTAACCTTGGCTCTATTCGTGTCGATTTATCTTGAGTGTTAGGTCGATTGAACTTCGTCTGAATTCGCTGGTTTACGATGTCATTTATAATTCTCGGACTTTCGTTGGCATTCGGCATGATCGTTTTTGTGAAGTTGATCGGACCCGATGCCTGGCTTATAAGAGGGCTCAGAGGCGATAAGCTGGGAGCAGTTGTCGCTTTATGCTCTATTCTGCTTTGCGGCACACTGATATTCTTGTTGCTGCAATTCTCCCTGTCTATGGTTCAGGAGTTGCCCACCGCGGTTTCAGCGGCCGCTGCCAGAGACTCATCACCGGAATATGCTCAGCACCTGCAGGCTTGGGATGTCCTTGTTTGTCTTGCCTCTTTCTGCATCCCAATTCTAACCGGTTATCTTCTGAGCCTGCTTTACCGTGGAGTCTATCGGGCCGTAACGAGGCTTGCACTTCGATAGTGCAGCGTTCAAACACGAGTAATCCCCAAGCCGAACGACGCCATCCATGATCTCGTCCCTTTTCCAGATAGACACAGCGAATTAGCCCTTGTATGCACATCCAGGACAAGATTGGTTGCGACGCTGCAAGTATCAGCACCCCTAATAGGCTACCACATAAGGGATAATTTCGGCTTCAAATATCCTGCTCACGGTCAAAATAGGTCTATGTCAAGAGAGGCAAAGTGGCAAAAATAGACAATACTTGGATTCGACTCAGTGCATAAGACCAACTCAGCCTGTGGGCAGACGTAACATCTTATCCGACAATAGGTTGCGATATGTAGAGGCGGAGGCCTTGTTCTTCTGAGCAGAATTCTGAAAAAAAAACGCGCTTTTTCCGATAATTTTCTTGACATCTGGCGGCCTCATGATATACTTAGGGGCGTTAGTATGGCTTCAATTAGGAGGAGGCCAGGTCTGAATATGGCTTCGTGAGTTGTGTCACACGGATGTGGCGTTCTGTCACGGTAGGTGAACAAGGACAGAGGTGTGATGATAGCTTGCAGGAGTTGCGGGTGGTTACCCTTCTTGGTGGCGCTGTTTTCACGGGCGGTGGTGTTGTCTGCGCCCGCGGTGAGCGGCCTGCGGCGCCCCTGTGAGCAGAGGGATCAATTGTTACCCTATTATCTTTCACGTCACCGCGTGTTTGTCACGCATTCCAGGCGTTTCGTCTTTTAGAAACTGTTGTGTGTTTAGGAGAAAGTGTTTTATTTACATTCAGGGGTGATGAAAATGAAAAGGATGTTATTTGCACTATTGGTCTGTACGCTGTTGGGAGGACCGGTCTTTGCTGTGCCGAGTCTCGGATGGACAAGGGGAGACCCGGGGTCAACGTATCAGGTTTGGACGTTTGATGACAACGATAATCATCCAGCATTGCCAGAGCTTGACAGGAATCCGTACGGTACGCCGGAGGCTGCCATCAGCGGTGGTGGCTGGTTCACAAGCTATTTCGGTCGATCGGGCGTATGGGGTAGTCCGGGTGCGCTTGAGATTAGCCTTTATATTCCCAACCGTGAGGTCCGCAGCGAGTGGAAGGAAATCTGGATCGAGATAGGCTATAAAGGTGGGATCCCCGAGTTATCCGTTTATCCGATCCCGGATGGTGACTCAGTAGAGCTTATCTACCAGCACAAAGTGCTCGTCGATGAGGATAACCGCTGGTGGAAAGCGATCTATGTGTGGCACATTGAGCCGAATCCCGATGCCGAAATTATTTTCATCAGTGCTGCCGGAACGGGAATCGACTACATAAAAGTTGATACGATGTGCATCCCTGCTCCCGGCGCAATTCTGCTGGGCGGTATAGGCGTAGGCCTTGTTGGCTGGCTGCGGAAACGCAGGATGGTATGAGGTAAAGAAGAAACAAGCAGTGCGCGGACAAATCGTTTATGTCCGTCTGTGGCGCATAAATTCAAAAAGGAGAATAGAGATGAAAAGGAAAACGTCGTTATTGATATTAGCAGTAGCTGTGATGATTGCTGCCGGTCCGGCAGCCGCCATACCATTCGGGGAGACGGCTCAGAAATGGAATTTCGACAACAACAGTAATCCCGCAATCCCCGAAATAGACCTAAACCCGTACGGTACTGCAACCGGTGCAATTGACGGCAGTGCGAGCGGGCCTCCGCCGGAGTGGGCCGCTGACCTATTGGGACGCGATGGTGTCTGGCAAGCCGAGGGAATGTTGACTATTACCCTCGATATACCAAACCAGATGATTGCGAATCCGTACAAGGAAATCCGCTTGGAAATAGGCTTCATTGGGGACTTGGCGGACTTCTCAGTTTTCCCAATACCCCTCGGCGGAAGCGTTGAGCTGGTCGGGCAGCATGTCGTGGTTGTTGATCCTGCAACCGGTTGGAAGAAGCTGACGGCCAAGTATATCATCGAGCCAAATCCTGACCGGGAGATTGTCAACTACAGCTTCGCCGGCGCCCATGCAGCCATCGACTACGTCATTGTCAAGACTATTTGTGTGCCGGAGCCGATGACGGTTTCCCTGCTTGGCCTGGGCGGACTAATACTCGCAAGGCGCAGACGCTAACCCGCTAAGAGCCAAACAATAGTAAGCCATGTCTGGAATAATACAAGGCCGAGGCGCTCGACAGAGCAGCCTCGGCCTTTTCTATTGGACGCACTCGCCGGATTGTATTCTGCAAAGACTTGTCATAACCGATTATGCATTTATCTTCTTGAGTAGCCAGGCCATGTTTTTGCCAAGCTGCTGCATCGTTTCAAGTCCTTCCTCGTCATTCTCGGCGTCTCCTTTCTTCAGACCGAACCCTATGTTCCAGTACGATGAGCCGGGGACTATCATCTCGCTGATGAGGAAGAAGTGATTGATTGAATCGAAGGCGTGGATCGCGCCCGCCCTGCGGGCCGCGACAATGGCCGCCCCGACCTTGCGCCTGAACAGATTGCCGTTGGCCCGGGCGACGAACCCTGCGCGATCGATGACGGCTTTTAGCTCACTGCTCAAATCGGCGAAATACGTCGGGCTGCCTAAAATTATCCCGTCGGCTTCGAGCATCTTGGCCAGGTATTCATTCAGCGGGTCATCATCGACGGCGCATCTCTTATCCTTATTCTCAAAGCACTTCCCACAGGCCGTGCAGCCCCGGATGCCTTTGCCCGAGAGCTGGATCATCTCGGTCTCGATCCCTTCGGCCTCCAACGCCCGCAATGCCTGGTTGATAAGGATAGCCGTGTTGCCGTCTTTTCGAGCGCTGCCGTTAATTGCCACTACCTTCATACTTGCCTCCAATTCCTTAGATTCCATTGTCGTATTTGTATATGCTTGGATTCTAATCAGCCATATCGCTTTCTGCAAGCCATTGATCCTGGTTCCGCAAAGGTGAATTCTATCGCTGCGCTTTTCATTACTCTTTCGGCCTCGGTTTTGCCTACACCGATGTGGCCAAAATGTGTGCCTCTCCCGAAATTCTAAAAAAACACTTGACCGCCTCGTCGCATTTTAATACAATGAAACACGGTTTGGGGATGGAGTCCCCCTTTATAAATGCCGTGGCCGGGCTGATGACTCCTACCGCGCAGGTTTCTGCAGCGGTGGAGTCGCAGTCGTGTGCGTCGACACCCGCCGCAAAGCGGGTTTTTTGTTGCCTGTGTCAAGACCCGGTAGGCATTGTAAAAGAGAACTCTATGGAACAAGCTTATTGTATTGCGGCTGTTTGGCTTGCACTGGCGGTTGTTAGCACCATACTTGCCAACCACCTTCGCGTTTCAATGGCTTTGCTTGAAATCTGCGTTGGGATCGCCGCCGGGGCGGTGGCCGAGCATTTCTGGGGCCCCGATTCTCTTGGGGCTAACGTGGAATGGCTCAGATTCCTTGCAAGCACCGGGGCGGTGCTTCTGACCTTTCTTGACGGGGCGGAGTTAGATCCCGCGATCTTCAAAGCGAAGTGGAAGGAAACGACGGTTATCGGCATGGTGGGGTTTTTTGCCCCCTTTCTGGGCTGTGCGGCATTGGCAAAATACGCATTAGGATGGAGTTCTCAAGCGAGTTGGCTGGCCGGCATAGCACTTTCAACTACATCGATGGCTGTCGTCTATGCGGTGATGCTGGAGACCGGCTTCAATCGGACGGAATTTGGTAAAGGTATCCTTGGCGCTTGTTTTGTCAACGACCTTGGAACGGTGATAGCTTTGGGGCTTATATTTGCTCCTTTCACGTACAAGACCCTGGTCTTTATCGTGGTGAGCGCGATAGTAATTGGCTTTCTTCCTTTCGTTACGAAGCATATCACTGATAAGTACGGTCGCCGAACCGCCGCCATCCGGGCCAAATGGATATTGTTGGTGCTGTTTGGCCTGGGGGCTTTGGCGCTGTGGTCCGGCAGTGAAGCCGTTTTGCCGGCCTATCTGGTTGGGATGGTTCTGGCTGGATTTGCCGCTGAAGACCATTTATGGGTCCGACGGATGCGTACCTTGACAATCGGGTTTTTAACCCCGTTCTATTTTTTGCGGGCAGGGTCATTGGTTTCCTTGCCGGCGATTGCTACTGCTCCAACGATCTTCTTGATATTTTTTGGCGGAAAAGTGATCAGCAAGATATTCGGCCTGTATCCGGTCGTGGGAGTGTATCGGAAAGAGAAAAATGAACGCTGGTATTACACTCTAATGATGTCCACCGGCCTCACTTTCGGGACTATTTCGGC
>DATEBC010000548.1:0-5841 GCA_035288065.1 Sedimentisphaerales bacterium
ATATTGAGCTGTATGAAACGATTCTTAGCGGCGACCTCAACGGCGACGACGGGCCTGACTTTGCGAACAACGGCGAAAACAGCTACAGCGTCGTAACGGGCAGCCATACCAATAGCAGTGCGGCAATAGACGGCTTTACGATTGCCGGCGGAAACGCAGACGATGACAACGTGATCGATGATCCTGGTTCAAGCGGAGCAGGGATGTTCAACTACATAGGCAGCCCCGCAGTCAGCAACTGTACGTTCAGGGGCAACCGTGCAAGAAGGCACGGGGGCGGGATGGCTAATATCAATTGTAGCGACACGAAGGTGGCTAACTGCATATTTACAGGAAATCAAGCTGATCAAGGTGGCGCCATAGCCAACTCGATCGCTTATGGTTTTTCTTTTGATAATTGTTCATTCAGTGGGAACATGGCAGCAGAGGTCGGTGGCGGGATAGAATTCTCGCAGGCGAAAAATGGAACAGTAGCGAATTGCACATTCGTCAGCAACAGGGCATTGAGTGATGGTTCAGGGATGTACCTATGGGCGAACAGCGATGCTACAGTGAGTAACTCCATTTTTAGAGACGATTGGGATGAAATAGCGAATGACGGGAGTTCGACGATCACGGTGACATACAGTGATATTCCAAGCACGATACCGGGCGAGGGGAACTTTGAAGCGGATCCGTGTTTTGTGGATGAGGGGCATTGGGACGAAAATGGAACGCCGGATGATCCAAATGACGATACATGGATCGGCGGCGACTATCATTTGAAATCCGAAGCGGGCAGGTGGGATCAGATCGAAAAGATGTGGGTGAAGGATACGGCAACGAGCTTATGTATAGATGCGGGAGACCCGAATTCAGATTGGACCGGCGAGCTTTGGCCGCACGGCAAACGCATCAATGTGGGCGCCTACGGCGGATTGGCCGAGGCGAGCATGTCGCTTCTTGAAATTGGGGCCGCGGGGAACATGGACAATAGGGACTGCGTTGACTTCAACGATATTGCCTTGTTAGCGGTGAAGTGGTGCGTCGAGGCGCCGCTTCTGGCCGAGGACCTCGACAGGAACGGGAAGGTGGACTCCAAAGACTTTGCCGTTTTCGCGGGAGATTGGCACGTTGGTCTGAGGCCGGACCCGATGACCTGGGCGGCGGCGCCCCGCGCGACCTCGTCTTCGACGATTGCGATGGCGGCGGCGACGGCTATGTCTTGCGACGGCGGCGACGTGGAGTATTACTTCGAGGACCAGAATGAGCCGGCGCATAACAGCGGGTGGCTCTCGTTCGCACCGGGTGAGGAGCCTGCGTGGGAAGATTCGGATCTCTCGTCCATCTGCACATACTGCTATCGAGTCAAGGCCCGCAACAAGACTGCTCTTTTTGAGACGGGCTGGTCTGATGTATCATGCGCACAACCTTTACGCACGGATTGGCCCGTGGTTTTCCAGGCTGACTTTGAAGACGGCAGCCTCGATTCCTGGGAGGCTACGGACCCGAGCGCCTGGCGGATCGAAGACGGGCACGGCGGGAAGGTCCTGTCCCTGTTTAAGAACAGCAGCTACTCGCCTCCTTTCCGGTCCCCTTATAACATCAACCTTGTGCGTGACGTGGCAGTTGACAATTTTTCTCTGGAGCTGGAACTGCTTTCGACCAACAGCGATTACAATCACCGGGATATGTGCCTGTTTTTCGGGTATCAGGATGAATCTCATTTCTATTATGTTCATTTGGGCAAGACTGCCGATGCCACTGCGAACTCCGTTTTCATCGTCGATAATGCGGACCGGATATCGATTGCGGATTATCGCACCGACGGCATACCCTGGGACTACAACTGGCACACGGTTCGGCTGTTCCGCGACGTGGAGACGGGCGGCATCGAGGTCTATTTCGATGATATGATTGTTCCGGTTATGACGGCGGTGAGTCATCGCTTCTTATGGGGTCGCGTGGGCGTCGGCTCGTTCGACGATAAGGGGCAGTTCGACGACGTCGAATTGCGAGGGCAATTGTGGACCGAAGGTGATTTCGTCGGCCCATAGGCTATAATGGTGATTGTCTTTTTTAAGGTCGATTCTGCGGGTGCGCGGGGGTATAATGAGGCCGTTAGTATAGAGGCAGGACAGGCGTCAATCGGGCTATTTGCGCTCTTGCGAGACGTACTAACATGGATCGACAATTTTTGCTGCGGCATTTGCCAAGCGCCGCGGCAAGAGGAGAATATCATGGCAGAGGCAAAGCTGTTCATATCGGGACCGACAGAGAGCAAGACGGTGCGGCTGGACCCTAAGGGCGCCAGCTTAGGACGAGGGTCGAGCTGCGATATCGTCTTGGAGGACAGCAACGTTTCGCGGGTCCATGCGTGGATCTCGCAGGACCCGTTCGGGCGGTGGATTGTTGAAGATATGGGAGGCCAGAACGGGACCATGCTCGAAGGTCAGCGGATACAAACCCAGGCGGTGCTTCCCGGCCAAGAGATAACAATACGGCCGTTTACGCTGGTCCTGACGGAGGGCGAGGGCGAGCGGACGACGACCGGGGAGATTCCGATCGTCGATAAGGCCCTCGAGGAAGACATAACGCCATATAGGGGCGAACATGCAACGGTTCTGTCCGAGGCGCTGATGCAGCAGCTCAACGAGCTGACGAATCGCCTGCTGGGACTATCGAGCCCTTCGGAACTGTATCACCGGGCTTGCATCAGTCTGGCGGAGATGCTGGACACTTTTGTTGCGATTGTGCGGCTGCCTCGCGGTCCGGCCCCCTTGCCGAAGTCTCCCGATATTCTTGCGTGCCACTTCCGCAGGGATTCAGCAGGGGCGCGCGGCTCTTATCTGCACTTATCAAAACGTGTGCTTGACGCCGTTCGGTCGGCGGATGCCCCGGTGAAGGCGAGCAACAAGGCTGCGGAGGACCGGAACATTGAACTGACAATCGTGGACAAGCAGAAGCCTCACCTCGTTTTCTCAGCGAGGGTAAACGATCTTGGCGAGACGGTGGATGTTCTTTACGTCGATATCCTGGCGGAGAAATCGCCGGATCAGATGTTCGATTTCGTCGAGGCGGCCGCACGGCAGATAGATTTTGCACAGAAGAATCTCTTTCTTGTTGAGCTGAAGAAGCAGGAAGAGGCGCTGCGATCAACCAACGAGCAGTTGCGCCAGAAGGACCGCATTAAGGATGAATACGTCTCACGCGTAACACACGACATTAAAGGCCACCTGGCGGCGATACAAAGCAGTCTTTATATTGTGAAAAGCGGTCCGGCTGATTCTCTTATCGAGCAGCAGAGTGAATTTCTCGGGCGGGCGCTCCATCGGACGACGCAACTGACTGATTTTGTCAAAGAACTGCTGAACCTGACACAGATGAGGCTGAGCGGTCGGATGCAGATGGAGTCTTTTTCGCTGCGGGACAGCATATCGAAATCTCTGGCAGGTATTGAGGCCAAGGCGGAGGAGAAGTCGATTACGGTCAGTTCCGATGTGGCCGAGTCGGTTGGCAGTATCGTCGGCAATGAGTTCTCGATAACCGAGATGATTACGAATCTATTGTTCAATGCGGTCAAATATACTCCCGAAGGCAAGAGCGTTCGCCTTGAGGCAAAGGGCAGCGGGGATGGAGTCGAGATCAGGATCAGCGATACCGGAATCGGGATACCCGCAGACGAGGTCGGCAGTGTTTTCGAGGAGTTTTTCAGAGCGAGTAACGCCAGGCGGAGCGAAAAGGACGGCACCGGCCTGGGACTGTCGATAGTCAAGCAGATAGTGGAGAGGCACGGCGGGAAAATAAACGTGCAGAGCAAAGAAGGCGAGGGGACGACATTCACCGTAATACTGCCAAGGGATTGTTCCGGGGCAAGATGCTCTTGAGGGCTTACTTGGAGATTAATACGGCGTTTCACAAGTATTGGAGACTCTTAGAATTGGCGTGACATCTCGTCGAGAATGAGCTGCTGTGCGTTTTGGAGAGGTCCCGGCAAAAAGGCGCCGGCGGCTGGTTTATGGCCTCCTCCGCCGAATTTCTCGGCAATCTTGCTGACGTCGATGCGGCCTGTGCTTCGCAGGGAGCATCGGATTCGACCGTCGTTGAGCTCGACAAACAGGGCCGACGCCTCAATAGCGCTTATGCGGTGGCACTCGTTTATCAGGTTCTCCGTGTCCGCAGATGTTGTTCCGGTTCGCTCGAAGTCGTGCAGCAGTAAATGCTGCGTTGCGAATCGCCCGGAGAAATGCAATTCGAGCGTGGCGAGCATTGCAAGCATCAGCTCAAAGCGCGCGTGGGAGAAGCTGTGATAGAGTTTTTCGTAGATATGGGTCGGGTTGGCTCCGGCGTCGGTGAGGCGGGCGGCGGCGGCATAAACCCTGCTGCCGGTGTTATTGAATTGGAACCAGCCTGTATCCGTCGCTATGGCTGTAAAGAGGGCCTGGGCCGCTTTTTCAGTAAGGGGCCAGGCGGCGCGATCGAACAACTGCAGGACAATGAGGCCTGTAGCGGCTGCCGTCGGATCGAGCAACTGAACGTCGCCGAGACCGTCGGATGTTGTGTGATGGTCGATTACGAGGACTGGTTTGTTGTTTTGCTTTAGATACTGCTCGAAATCGCCCAACTGGCTGTAGCTGTCGGCATCGGCGATGATAATGAGGTCGAACTGGCCGAGTCGCCCCTGCCTTAGGTCATCGACGCTGAAATCCTCGCCAAGTACGGGCACCTTTTCGGAAAGCATGAAGCTATACCACTGCGGCACTACCGAGAGAAACAACGGCTGAACCCGTTTGCCTGCACGCCGCAGCGCATCGCAAAGCGCTACTACGCAGCCGCAGGCATCTCCATCCGGCTTGGTATGAGTAGTAATCAAGACGCTGCCGGATTTATCAATTAACTCAAGGGCCTTTCTGAAGTCATCGTTGTTTGTCATACACGTCCTTAATAATACTCCACGCAGCACAGCCGACGAAGCCCCAAGCGTCAGCGCGGGGCCACACCCATATTATCGATAAAAGACCACTCACTTACGTTCGTGGCTCTGTCTGGTCATTGCTCCGAATGTCATTTTCTTACCTTGCTCATTCTCAACATATTCAATTGCAGAGGCAACGCTTTCTTTCGTCCAAAGATACCTTGTGCTGCCGTGTCGCGTCCAGTATTTCTTGATTGAATGTTCATTTGCATGTTTCCTCAATGCCCTGGTCGCATAGGCCTTGAAGTCCACTATCATTTTCTCCGGTCTTTCCTCGCCGTTTACTACAACATGAACGTGATTACTCCTGACATGAACTGCATAGGCATGCCATCCGCGAAACCGACACACTTCCATAATCGCCCGCAAAACCTGCTCACGCTGATTTTCTGACAGACCCAACGGCTGGTTCTTGAGGGTGCTATATTCCCTTCGATGTTCATGCGGATTGGAGACCACGAAAGGGCTGCCATATCGATTATGTTCTTTGTCAACACTCCCTCTCTCATCGCCGTGCGGCCACGTTCCATAGGTGGTGAAGGTAATCAAGTAGCCAACCGGATAACCCACAAGCATCCCCCACAACGGAGCCCCAAGTGTCAGCGCGGGGTAATATCCGTACAATCAGTATAAGACCACTCACTTACGTTCGCGGCTCTGTTCGTTCGCGGCTCTGTTCGTTCATTGCACCGAACGTCAGCATTTTGCCGAGCTCGTACACATCGAAGACCCGCCTGAACTTAATCTCCGGTGGCCTTTTACGCCACAGATCAATCGGTATGGGCACAAAAGCACCGGTTGTCAAACGCCCTTTACCTGCATTCTGATCGAGTACAGTGAAGTTCTCGCCGTGATGAAGAGCGTCTGATTATCCTTGCCGCCGAAGG
>DATEBC010000549.1:0-4251 GCA_035288065.1 Sedimentisphaerales bacterium
AAGAACAATCAGCCTGATAACAGCACAGTTGGTTCTGCTGTTGCCGAAGTGCCGACGCTTCCCGGGCATCCAATCTACGGTACTACTCAATTGGAGGCTGCCCAATGGTACCACATTGCTGCCACTTTTAGCCCTGGGCACCAGAGAATCTATGTTAACGGTCTGCAGGAAGCTTACGATAGCGGAGCTGGTGTTCCAGATTCATTACCCAACAATCATGAACCGGTTTACATCGGCCACGATAGGGATGAGCGTACGTACTTCAACGGTATAATTGACGAGGTTCGTATTTACGACGTTGCTTTGTCACCTGCGGAGATAAGACAGCTCGCCATCCCCGAGCCCGCCACGCTCTTAGTCCTCGGGCTCGGCGGTTTGGCAGGACTCCGAAGACGCAGGCAAGCATAGATTTCTTTGCGAATAGATACGGTATGATGGGGCTGTGAGCATCACGCTTACAGCCCTTTGCGTTTCAACTGCGTCAACGCAAAGATATGGTACAAGGTATTCTCTTGTTGACATTTACAGTTGTCGGCACTACCCTAATCTGAAGGTAAGCTTGCCAGAGAACGTCGAATATGAAGAACATCTTGAATCCAACTAAGTTTATATATGGGTTCGTAGAGAAGCTCATTGCGAAGTATCAACATTTGGCTCACGGAAAGCTAATTGACGTCGGATGTGGGAGTAAACCGTTCAAGCACATATTCACAAATATAGACTCCTATTATGGCGTGGACATTGTCGAGAACTCAGAAGCCGACTTGATTTGTGATGTTCAGAAGTTGGAAATTGAGGACAATTCGGCTGATACAATCTTATCGACACAAGTAATAGAACACGTTCCCGAGCCGAATGTACTAATGCGCGAAATATCAAGGATCTGCAAGAAAGGGGGAATCGTGCTTCTGACTGCTCCGTTTTTGTGCAGGATACACGGAGAACCTCATGATTTCTTCAGATTCACAAGATTTGGACTAAAGCATCTGTTTGAAAAGAACGGATTTGAAATAATTGCTATAGAGCAAGACGGTGGATTCTTTCATTCAATGACGTTTCTGACAAATTTTTACTTGAAGCAGGAACTCGGACGTCTTTCATATGCGATAAATCCCCTCATTGATTTACTTTATTTGATCATCAGGTGCTTCGATAGGAACAAGAATTACGCATTCATGTATCTTGTCGTCGCAAAGAAGATCTAAGAAGCTTCTGGCTTGATAGTCAATCCAATAGACAGTCAAATGGCTGAGAAGACAAATCCACAGCACAAAGACACTCGCGATGGACTTGTTGGTTGCAGGACAAGCTATAGGTTATGGTCTGCGTCTTCTCAGGAATGCCAAGGAGGCGAAAGCGAGCAAGCAGAGTGTGGCTGGCTCGGGGACTACCGCCACATTTATACCGGCGTCATCAAAGAAGGCATTGATCCAGCCGCCCTCGTGCTTTTCACCCAGGAGTTCAAGACGCAGTGTTTTCGTACCGACCGGGACTGTCCCATCGAGAGCCTGCTCAATCCAGGTATCGTTTGGTGACTGGACAAGCCCGGTTGAGAGCATGGCGATTTCGCCGCCTGATTCGTTAAGGAAATACAGGGACAATTCGGCGTAATCGGCGTAGGGGTGATCCGGGCTGTCCTCTGTGTGTAACCAGGTATTCACTTGCACCAGGAGCATGCCTGCATCAATCGCAGGCGTATAACTGTGGACATCCACATCCTGATAAAGAGTTTCGATTACGAGTTCGCCGGCCGATCCGGCACGCGCGACTGCCATATTGAAGAACCAGTCGCCCGAATGTGGATAGACCGTGCCAGTGTGTTCTCCCTGAGACTGAGAGACAATGGTGTGCGAGCCGTCTATCCAGGGGGCCAGGTCGCCGGTTTCAGCTCCGGGATTAGTTAGTAGATTGTCGCTCCAACTGAGAGCCGATATCGCTTGCGTCGGCGCCAGAAGCACAATTAACACTGGAATTATTGCCGCTCTTCTCATTTGATCCTCCAATTTATCATGCAACCTCGATAATAAAAACGCCATTTCTTGCTCATCCGAACGATATGTGTAGGATACACAGGACTGCAGAGATTTGTCAAGGAAAAAGTCCGAGAAAGGGTAATGGGTCAGTTATGGGTGGGCTGTAACCGTGGCACGGCCATCTTGGCCGTGTAATTAAACCAATGCACGGGCTGGAAGCCCGTGCCACCACCCGTAACTGAGGCATTACGAGAAAGGGTAACTTTGGTAACTTTTTCGCAAAAATCCGGCATACAACAGTGAAAAAACGCTTTTTCGGAAATGGGGTTCAGGCGAGCTTCTTCATTGACAGTTGTTATTTCAAAGATTATTCTAACATCAGAATCACAGGCAGTTATCCAGAAGCGTAAGTTCTCATTTGTGGCGTTGACGTTGGCAAGAACAGGCAAGCCCCTTCAGCTTAGGATATCTTGAAATTGAATATTGAACCCAGTTCGGCTGATGGCGCGGTAACGGAGCAGAGAAAAAATGGTAGAAAGAGCAGACCCTGAGTGCAAAGGTTTCCAAGACAGATTCTACGGACTGTTAAAAAGTAAGAGTAAGCAATATCTCTACAAGAGATATTCGTTCTGTAACGACTATATTGGCGGCAAGACTGTTCTTGATGTTCCGTGCGGGACGGGGTGGGGCACTTCTCTGCTGAAAGGGTACAAAGAAGTTTATGGTCTGGACGTATCTAAGGAAGCAATAGACTATGCAGCCGATCATTTCCCCGGCAACTATGCTGTGGGCGATATGACCGAGATGCCTTATGCGGATGACAACTTCGATGTGGTTATTTGCCTGGAAGGGTTTGAGCATATAACCTTTCTGGAAGGCCAGAAGTTTATCAAAGAGGCAAAAAGGGTGCTGGTGCCAAGGGGTAAATTGATAATGACTGTGCCGCTTCTGCAGAACAGGATGAATTCCCGCAACCCGTATCATTTGTGCGAGTACTATGAACCGGAACTCAAAGAGATATTAGAAAGAGAGTTTGAGATAGAGCTTTATGAAAAAGAACCGAGCCCCGCTGGCGTCGGGGTAAAATGTGTTCTTGTCAATAACAAGTAACGTTTGACGCCGAGCCGGGCGCGCACTATGATCACTCGCAAGTTACGGTATTTTGAAAGTAAGTGGTAGTGATTGAAGATTCTTTGCCGACGGAGAATTTTATGCCGGCCAATGCAACGGTAGGCGACATTTTACGGCCCTGTGAAAAAAGATATGCCCTTGTTTATGATCTGGCCCTGATTATTGGCGGGTCTCTGCTGATTGCGGTTTCCGCTCAGATTGCGATTGGCTACCCGGTCCCGATCACGGCTCAGACGTTCGCAGTCTTGATGATAGCCGCTCTGCTCGGCTCCCGTCGGGCCGTTGCTTGCGTGCTGGCGTATTTGGCCGAGGGCGTCGCCGGCCTGCCCGTCTTCGCCCAGGTCAAGGCCGGCCTTGTCGTGTTTCGCGGTTTCACAGGCGGGTATCTCGTCGGCTTCGTCGTCGCAGCATTTGTCGTGGGCCTCCTGGCCGAGAGGGGATGGGACCGCAAGTTCCGGACAACCGTCCTGGCAATGGTCATAGGCAACATCATAATCTACGCCTTCGGCCTGGCCTGGCTCTCATGCCTGATAGGCGCCAGAGACGCCATAGCAGAAGGGCTCTATCCCTTTATACCCGGCGACATTCTCAAAACAGTATTGGCCGCGGTGCTGCTGCCCTCCGCATGGAGACTGCTCGCCCCCTCCAAACCCGCCGACCCAAAGAGCCAATCCCATACCTGTCCGCCTGAATCCTGAGAACTAATACCACACCCTGCACCGCCAACCGCCAAAAACCAACCCTGCTGAACCCTGAGAAGCGATGTCATAATACTATGACAAACGTCTTCAACCAGAAATTGTCTTGTGGCCCGGCCATCCCCGCAAGTCCCGCCAGGGACGCCTTGCGGCGGGGCCCGTGGGGCCTTACCGTGTTTTCAAAGACCCCAACCGCCGATCGCCCGTGCGCCTCGCGGTCATCGAACCTGACCGAAGACACACCTGTTCTTACAAACGCTGTTGTATGCAAACGCACGCAAAAACTGGAAGTTCATAAATCGCATTATGGGAAAGCCCTCCCGACAAATCCGCGTCCCAAAAAAGATGGGCTGGGGGACGCGGAGGGAGAGAGGAGAGGAAATACCCCCAACCCACCATAGATGCATTATACCAACTCTCGCGGGAAGAAAGCAAGACCTTTTTCAACA
>DATEBC010000550.1:0-20988 GCA_035288065.1 Sedimentisphaerales bacterium
TGCCCGCCCCCGGCGCGCCCAAAAGGACTATTCTCATGCGTAGGCTCCTTTGATCCTGCCGGCTTCGCTAAAGCCGTCATAGCTCCTCATCAAAAGGTTTGCCTCTATCTTCTGCACCAGATCAAGCGAGACACTGACAACGATCAATAAACCGGTTCCGCCGAGGAACGTGGCCACGCGCCAATCGATGTCGAGCAGGGTTGCAACGAGGGTCGGGACAACGGCGATAATAGCGAGGAAAGACGCCCCGTAGTAGGTTATTCTGGTCATCACGGACTCGAGATAATCAGCGGTTCTTCGTCCGGGTCGAAGGCCCGGTATAAAACTGCCGGCATCGCGGAGGTTTTTGGCCATCTCCTTCGGCTGAAACTGGACCGTAACCCAGAAGTAAGCAAAAAGGAATATCAACACGACGTAGAGGACGTTGTATGTATAGCCTTCCATTCTGAAGGTCTCGTCCAGCGTTGCGAGGACACTGGAGGTGGGGAATCTTTGTGCTAATTGACTAATTATCACGGGGGGGAACATCATAAAGGAAGAGGCGAAGATTATAGGCATGACGCCGCCGTGGTTGACTCTCAGGGGGAGGTAATGTCTCTGGCCTCCATAGACCCTTCGGCCCCGCATCTGCTTGGCCTGTTGTATGGGTATGCGGCGCTGGCCCTGGGTAATTAGTATTGCTCCGGCAACGACAAATATGAATGAAGCGACAAGAAACAAGAGCTTGTCCAGTCCGACGGCGCCGGCGGCCGAGGCGCCGACCGTCAGGTCCACCTTCTCCCAAAGCGTTGTAATGGCCCAGGGCATCCTGGCAATAATCCCGGCCATAATTATAAGGCTGATACCGTTACCAATGCCGTACTCGTCTATCTGCTCGCCCAGCCACATCAAGAAGATTGTCCCGGCGGTCATACCCGCAATTCCCATGATAAGGGCACGACCGTACATACCAGGATAGGTAAGCCCTCTTCCTCCCAACAGCTTCATAACCATCAGCGATTGTATAATACATATCAGCACAGATAGGTATCGCGTGTACTCCTGTATCTTCTTGTACCCGGTCTGGCCCTCCTGCCGCAGCTTCTTCAGGGCTGGGATTATCTCGCCAAGCAGCATGAGAATAATCGAGGCGGTGATATAGGGCATGATTCCGAGGCCGAACAGGCTGCTGTTGTCGAGCGTTCCGCCGGTAAACATCTGCATATACTCGGCAGCCCTGCCAAAAGGAGTGTCGGTGCCGCCGCGAGATTTGGCTATGGCCTCTATCGCCTCCTGGTCGAAGCAAGGCACCGGAATATGAAACCCGATGCGGTATATAATAAGCAGACCAAGTGTGAAGAGAACCTTGTTGCGCAAGTCCCGGATTCTGAATATGTTGAATACTGTTGCTAACATTATCTCACATCTCGTATTTTGCAGCTTGTGTTTTTCGGGGCATCAAACACATTCCTAAAGACTTCAAATCACCCTGGCCGTACCTCCGGAGGCGACAATTTTCTCCTCGGCGGTCTTACTGAATTTGTGAGCGGCGACTTTTAGTTTCTTTGTCAGCACGCCGTCGCCAAGTATCTTTACCTTGCCCCTGAGGCCGCCAATCAAGCCTGCGTCCGATAGCTGCTCGACACCGACATCAGCGCCATCGTCAAACCTCTCCAATTGGGATACGTTCACAATTTGACAACGTTCTGCGAATTCAAAGTTGCTGAACCCTCGCTTTGGCAAACGTCGAAACAGCGGCATCTGACCGCCTTCGTAGAGCGAAAAAGACCTTGCACCGGCCCTGCTGCCAGCGCCCTTGTGTCCACGACCGGATGTCTTGCCCCGCCCGCTTCCCGTGCCTCTGCCGACGCGTTTGCGAGCTTTCTTTCTGCCTGCTTTAGAAGTTATTTCGTGATTCAACATTTTAAGCAACCACACTGTCTTGTTTTTGACAATTGTTTAAGCCTTAATCTTAACGCCCCTGAGCAACTCGACGGTTTCCCTGGTTCGCAATTTCATCAGACCGTCGAGCGTAGCCTTGACAACATTCTTGGCCGAGGTGCTGCCGTAAACCTTAGTCAGAACGTCCTGTACGCCGGCATATTCCAGAACGGCTCTGGCGCTGGAACCGGCGATAACGCCGGTGCCTGGACTGGCAGGCACGAGAGTCACTTTCGTAGCGCTATACTTTCCGCTAACGCTGTGGGGAATAGTCCGACCCACCAGGGGAATCTGCTTGAGGCACTTCTTTGCATCTTTGATGCCCTTCTCGACGGCCAGAGGCACCTCATTGGCCTTGCCGTAGCCAAGTCCGACGGTCCCGGCACGGTCGCCGACAACAACGAGCGCCGCAAAACTAAACCTGCGGCCACCCTTTACCACCTTGGAACAGCGGAAGACCTTTACGACCGTATCCTCCAGCGGTTTTTCTTCCTGGTCGAATAGTTTTACCGGTTCAACAGCCAATTGACATCTCCAATCAGTCTTCTGCAGAATTAGAAAACCAAGCCGGTTTTCCTTGCAGCCTCGGCAAGAGCCTTGACTCTGCCATGAAATTTATATCGATTCTTATCAAAACACACGCACTTAATACCGACGCCCAGCGCTTCTTTAGCTAAAGTCTCGCCGACGAGTCCAGCGGCCTTCTTGTCGCCGCCATTGCCGGCCTGCTCTCGCACGGCCTTTGCTTGCGTGCTTGACGAGACAAGAGTAGCACCCACGGTGTCATCAATTATTTGGGCGTAAATATGTCTGTTGGAGCGAAAGACGGACAATCTCGGGCGTTCCCTGGTCCCGGAAACCCTCTTTCGCACGTGATATCTGCGTCTGCGTGTGGCTCTTTCTATTATCTGGCTATTCATAAAAACACTATCTCCACTATGCCGCGCCGGAGGCAAATGCCTTGCCGACCTTGCGCTGCACCTGTTCATCGGCGTAGCGGATACCCTTCCCTTTGTAAGGTTCCGGAGGCCTAATCGACCGGATTTCCGCGGCGAATTGCCCAACCACACACTTGTCCATACCGAAAATCGCGAATTTCGCCGGAACCTCGTTGCCCTTTGTCGCGGGCACGGCAATGGTCACCTTTACTCCTTTGGGTATGGGCAAGTCCACCGGATGGGCGTAGCCCACCTGAAAGGAGAGTCTTCCGTTTTGCTCTTTGAGATTGTATCCGGTGCCGTATATTTCCATTTTTCTCTCAAAGCCCTTAGTTACTCCTGCGACCATATTGGCGATCAGGGCACGCATTGTTCCGTGCAACTGCCTGCTACCGCGATCCTGGGGATTGTCGTTTTCGACGACTATTTTCGCATCAGCCTTATCGACCGTGACCTTGATTTGCGGATGGCACTGCATCTCCAGCGCACCTTGCGGCCCTGTGGCCTTGATCCAGACGCCTTTCTGCTCGACCGTAACGCCGGCCGGAATTTCTACAGGTTTTTTTCCTATGCGACTCATTTAGCTAACCGTACAAAGAAGTTCGCCGCCAAGATTTGCCTGGCGGCAATCGTTATCGCTCATTACACCTTTGCTTGTGGAGACAATAGCTATGCCCATGCCGTTCAACACTCGCGGCAAGTCATCGACGCCCGAATAAATTCTGCGACCGGGCTTGCTCGTTCGAGTTATTTCCTTGATGATCGAACCGCCGTCCTGGTCATATTTCAGGCTTACCCGGATAATCCCCTGATAACCGTCGTCGATCCGGTCATAATCCAGAATATAGCCTTCTTTCTTGAGAACGTTCGCTACGCCCAGGCAAATGTTGGAGCACTTGATATTCACTTGGGGTCTGTTTATTCTCACAGCGTTGCGAATCCGTGTCAGCATATCAGCTATTGGATCACTCAAAGTCATAATCAGCTATCTCTTATACCGTATTGGACAATTTGTTCTTGGGAACTACACATAAGGCCGCGGGTCGGCTCGGTCACCAACTGGCCTTTCTCACACCGGGGATCTTTCCTTCATTGGCCAGGGTTCTAAAACAGATGCGGCAAATCTTGAACTTGCGATAGACGGCCTTCGATCTGCCGCAAAGCTGGCAGCGGGTATATTGTCTGACGCGATACTTCTGTTTCTTCGCCGCCTTGTTTACAAGTGCTTTGGTTGACATCCAAACGCTCCAGGTTTCAGTGTTTCTTTTTCTTCTTTAGGGCCGGTCCTGCGAATCCAGGTTTTTGAACGGCATGCCGAAAAGCTGAAGCATCTTCCTGGCCTCATCGTCGGTACCCGCCGTTGTAACAAATGTTATGTTCATCCCCTGCTGAAATTCGATTTTTGCGGGGTTGATTTCGGGAAAAATGCTCTGCTCCGTCGCACCCATGGAGTAGTTGCCTCTGCCGTCGAAGCTCTTGGGGCTCAAACCCCTAAAGTCTCTCACCCGGGGAATTGCCAGATTGATGAGGCGGTCCATAAACTCATACATCCTGACCCCTCGCAACGTAACTTTGAGCCCGGTTTCGTTGCCCTGGCGCACTTTGAAGTTCGAGACACTTTTCTTGGCCTTGCAGACAAGGGGCATCTGGCCGGTGATCATCGTAAGGTCCTTTTTGGCCAGCTCCAGGAATTTCTTGTCCTGTGTCGCCTTGCCTATACCCATAGAGACAACAATTTTGTCCATCCTGGGCACGGCCATAAGATTCTTGTACCCAAACTGCTTGGCCATTTCGGGGACAATCTTGGACCTATACAAATCTCTTAAACGCGCCATCAAACACCTTGCCTTACAATCTTTGAGCCTGCCGGCTATAAATTCCCGTCGGAGCTTTAAAGGACGCTAAATTTCATGGCCGTCGGCGAAAACTCGTTTCTTTCTGCCTTCCTTGTTGACCTTATAGCCGACCCTGCCGCCCTTCGAGGTCTTAGTATTTACGGGCAGCACATTACTGATGTGGATAGGCTGCTCAATACTAATCCTGCCGCCCTGCGGACTCTTTCGGGAGGGCCTGACGTGTTTTTTTGCAAGATTCAGACCCTGGACGACAACCAGCTTCTTCTTAGGCATCACTCTGAGCACCCTGCCGGTTGCGCCCTTATGAGCGCCGCAGATTACTTCGACAGTATCGTTCTTTTTTACATGCAGTGCCATTCGATAGACCTCTGAATCAGCCCCTGGGGTTCTATACAACTTCGCCGGCCAGTGAGATGATTTTCATATAGTTTTTTTCTCGCAACTCTCGCGCGACGGCACCGAAGATGCGCGTGCCTATGGGGTTGCCGTCGGCATCAATCATAACCGCCGCGTTACTGTCAAACCTCACATAGCTGCCGTCCGACCTTTTAACAGGGCTTTTCGTGCGAATGATAACGCACTTGTGCACTTTTTTGTCGTCCAACTGGCAAGTCGGCAAAGACTTTTTTATCGCAACGCAAACGATGTCTCCGACGCCGGCGACGCACCGAGTAAACTTGCCGCGTGCGCCGCTTTTCCCGAGGACCCTAATGCACAAGGCCGACTTAACGCCTGAATTGTCGGCAATATCCAACATTGTTTCTTGTTGAATCATAAGCTATCTCGTCGTCCGTATCACCTCTGGCAAATATCGATTCATACATTGACGGCCTTTTGCACGACCTTCAAAAGCCGCCAGCTCTTGCTCTTGCTGTACGGCCTGCATTGAGCTATTTCAACAAGGTCGCCGATGCCGCTTTCATTCTTCTGGTCGTGCACGGCGATTTTCGTCCTGCGTTTGACATACTTTCCGTACCTCGGATGCTTGACTTTGTAGTCGATGACAACCTTAACGGATTTGTCGCCGCTATTACTGATTACCACCCCGGTAAGAGTTTTGAGTTTCCGGTTCTGCATACTCGATTCCCGATCGTCAAATACGTTCGGCAAGATGTCACTTGCCTTGTCGCATAATCGTCTTAATTCTCGCAATATCGCGACGGACATTGATGACGGCCTTGGAGTTTTCGAGCTTCTCCGTAACGGCCTGCGCCCGCAAATCAAACAATCGCCTCTGCAGCTCCTCGAGCTGCGCGGCGAGTTCATCGGGGCCCATTTCGCGATAATTCTTCGCTTTCATTTCAATGTCCCTGTCTATAGCGTATGTCTTCTTTTAATAAACCTGCATTTTATAGGCATTTTGTGGGCCACCCTCAGCAGCGCCTGCTTTGCAACCTCTTCGTCAACGCCGCCGATCTCGAAACAGACCTGGCCCGGCCTGACCCTGGCCACCCAGAAGGCCGGCTCGCCCTTACCTTTACCCATGCGTGTCTCCAGAGGTTTGCCACTGACCGACCTATGCGGGAAAATCCTGATATAGACTTTGCCTTCGCGATGGAGAAAATGAGTAGCAGCTACTCGCCCGGCCTCGATATGTTTGCCCTTAATCCAACTGGTCTCGAGAGCCTGCAAGCCGTACTCGCCAAAGGCCACATAATTGCACCTCGAGGCATTGCCTTTCATTTTGCCTCGCTGGCTCTTGCGATACTTCACCCTTTTCGGCATCATCGCCATCTGTCATTTCCTTTACAAGACGTATCAGGGCACTTCAGATCACCTATCGGTGGAATCTTGACTTTTTCGCTCGTCCTGCGCTTCGGCGGCATCGAACGCCTCAGCAGCCGGACTTGTCGGCTCTCGGTGTGCTGCCGGCGCCGAGCGGCTCGGCGAGGCTCGGCCGGAGCGTTGACTTCTCTCTCGGCCTGCCGGAGCGCCTCTGCCTCTCTGGCCGCCACCCGCAGGCGGAACATCACGTTTCGACGGGCGACGACGCTGCCGGACCCGCGGTTCGATCTCTTCGCCGAACTTGCCTTTGTAAATCCAGACTTTTATACCGATTATTCCATAGGTCGTCCTGGCAATCGAAATAGCGTAGTCCACGTCGGCGTCAAGCGTGTGCAGAGGAATACTGCCGAGCTTCTGCGTCTCTTTCCTTGCCATTTCAGAGCCGCCCAGCCGACCCGAGCAGGTAATCTTAACGCCTTTCGCTCCGGCGTTCATGCCGGCCTCGCAGAACTGCTTCATAGTCCGTCTAAAGGACGCCCGCTTGCTCAATTGCTCCGCTATCGCCTCGCCGACCAGAGCGGCGTTGAGATCGGGCTCTTTTATCTCAATGACATTAACGCCGACCTTACGACCGGTAATCTCTTCAAGCTCTTCTCTGAGCTTGTCAACTTCTCCGCCGCGTGGGCCGATGACCACACCCGGCCTGGCGCTGTGCAGTGTAACCTTCACTTCGTTACGCGTCCTGATAACCTCGGTCTTGGCTACCGCGCCCTTGGGCATGGTGCGGTTAAACTTCTGATCGATGAACCGACGGATCTTCTGGTCTTCGACGAGAAAATCGCCGTAGATAGCCTTGGGGGCATACCAGGTGCTCTGCCACCCAAGAGTAATCCCCGTCCTGAAACCTATTGGCGATACTTTCTGACCCATAATTCCGTATCTCGTAATTCGATGCTGTTATTTTCCGTTTGCTATATCTGTGTCACCGTGACATGTATGTGACAGGCCTTCTTGCGAATCTCATGAGCCCTGCCCCTGTCCTTGGCAATCCATCTTTTGGTGCCGATTCTGATGCCGGCATCGTCCACACGGGCCTGGCAGATATAAAGATTGTCAACATCCGCCCTTTGTTCGTCGGCGTCGGCAACCGCCGCCTTCAGGACCTTGTCAACTATGCCTGCGGCGCGCTTTCGTGTAAACTTCAGAACGTCAGTCGCATCCTGGACGGTTCGGCCCACTATCAACTGAGTCACGAGGCGAGCCTTCTGCGCCGAGACAGGGGCGTAACGGCAGGATGAACGCCAGTCGGCCAGGTCGTTTTCCTCCACGCCCAGTGCAGAAGCCAGGCGACGAACATCCTCTATCCGCGGCTTTGGCTTGAAAAGCCCCTTCTGCCAATTCGCAATGGCGACTTTGGCTTCTTCGTCGGTAAGGCCGGCCCTGGCAATGTGCCCGGCCAACTGCTCGGCGCCAATCCGGCGTTGTTTTGACAACTCTTTGAATTTTTCAGCACTTAACATTTCTTGTATCTCATACTTCGCGCACAAAAAGCGGTGTCTCCCGAATTTCAAATACGCGGTAATTACTTTATCTTCTTGCTCGAATGTCCTTTGAAAGTCCTCGTTGGTGAGAATTCGCCAAGCTTATGCCCCACCATGTCCTCCGTAATAAAGACCTTAGGGAACAGCTTGCCGTTGTGGACCAAAAATGTAATACCCACAAACTCCGGGATTACCGTACATCTTCGCGACCAGGTCTTTATTGGCTCGCGAGAACCCGATTCAACCTGCTTATTGACCTTGATGATGAGCTTGTCCTCAACGAAAGGTCCTTTTTTCAGAGATCGTCCCATATTCAGCTTCTCGATTCTGCCGTCAAAGCCGGGCAGGCGCTTACATGCCTAAGCGTTTAGCCCTTTTGCTTTTGCGTTTTCGAATAATTCTATTATTGCTTTGTTTTCTCGGATTTCTGGTTTTTCCACCCTTGGCCAGGACACCTCTTGGTGAACAGGGATGGCGACCGCCGTTGGCCCTGCCTTCGCCGCCGCCCATAGGATGGGACACTGGGTTCTGGGCCTTGCCCCTGACGTGGGGCCGTCGGCCCATGTGACGCATTCGGCCGGCTTTTCCGATGCGAACGTTCTGGTGGTCCGGATTGCTCAGCCTGCCTATGGTCGCCCGGCATTCCTTGCGAAACATTCTCATCTCTCCACTCGGCAGGATAATAGTAACCCAATCACCCTCTTTTGCAGCAATTCTGGCGACGCTGCCCGCGCCCCTAACCAACTTTCCACCATGCCCCGCGATCATTTCTATGTTGTGAATTTCCAGCCCGGCCGGGATCGCACCCATCGGCATCGCGTTGCCGATCTTCGGCTCACAGACCTCGCCGCTCTCGACGCTGTCACCGGCCTTCAGGCCGAGCGGCGCGAGAATATACCTTTTCTCGCCGTCCGCGTAGTTCAGCAGGGAGATGAAGCAATCCCTGTTGGGGTCGTATTCGATCGTGGCAACAGTTGCCGGGATACCGTCTTTTCTCCGCTTGAAATCGATAAGGCGGTAGATGCGTCGTGCCCCGCCGCCTCGGAAGCGACATGTGGTAACACCATGATGGTTTCTGCCGCCGTTCTTTTTGATCCGCTTGCACAGCGATTTCTCGGGCCTGGTCGTCGTCAGTTCGGCGTAGTCATTTACAGAGCTGTTCCTGCGCCCTGCGCTTGTCGGATTGTAAACTCGAATACCCATAAACTACTTTCCCCGTCGCTTGCCTGGTCAATCTTTAGAACAAATCAATATGAAACTCCGGCTTAAGATAAACGACAGCCTTCTTCCAACTCGGTGTCATCCCGGAATGGCGCCCTCTGCGACGATACTTTCCACTGCAATTAGCAGTTCTTACTTTATCGACCTTAACGCTGTAGATCCTTTCGACAGCATTTCTTATCTGCGTCTTGTTCGCTCTGCGGTTCACCTCGAAGGAATAGGCGCCTCTTACGTTGGCAAAGTGCATCCCCTGCTCAGTAACCAAAGGCCGAACTATTATGTTAAAATCGTCCACACTAACACCTTCTTAGTTTGCGTTTGCCTTCTTTTCGTGCAAGACCGACAGGAGCGCATCCTTAGTGAAAAGCATCTTGCTATATTTGCAGATATCGCCGGCGTTCAACTGCTCGACGGCAAGCACCGCGACTCTCGGCAGGTTTCTCGCCGATTTGTAGAGATTCTCGTCGAACCCACGGGTCGTTACAAGACAACTGCGATCTATCTTGAGGTTGTTCAGAACATTTGCAAAGCCCTTGGTCTTGGGCTTCTCGAAAGTCAGTCCGTCCACGACCACGACGCTATTGCTGCGAAGTTTCGCCAGAATCGCCGAGTTCCTTGCCAGCCTTCTCTGCTTTTTCGGCATTTTCTTGCCAAAGTCTCTGGCGGACTTTGCAAAAGTAACTCCGCCGCCGACACGCTTGCCGGTTCTAATATTTCCGACGCGTGCGTTTCCGGTGCCCTTCTGCCTGAACAGCTTCTTGTCGGCCCCTGCGACCATACTTCTGCCCTTTGTCGCAGCAGTTCCGACGCGCTTATTGGCGTGATACATAACAATGGCCTGCTTGAGAAGCCGATATCTGACCGCTCCGCCGAGAGCGGACTCATCGACCTTCAATCTGTCAACTTCCTGGCCATCCGGGTTGTACACAACCAGATCAATCATCTCTGAATTCCGTTCTGCACGTGCTTAGCTTTTTTGGGCCGTGCGGACAATGCAATAGCCGCCGTCCGGCCCGGGCACAGAACCCTTGACTATCAGCAGGTTACGGTCCTGGTCTATTCCAATCAACGCGTGGTTTTTTGCCGTAACACGGCAGCCGCCCATACGTCCGGCCATTTTCTTGCCCTTCTTGATTTTGCCGCTGTGCCCGCGGTCTGTGGCGAAACTTGCAATTGAGCCGCCGGCCCTGTGCTTTCGCTCTGTTCCATGCGAGGCCGGGAAGCCGCCAAAGCCATGGCGCTTCATCACGCCGGCATAGCCTTTGCCTTTGCTTGTGCCTACGACATCAACAAACTTGTTGTCTGCAAAAACACCAACGGTAACAGAAGCCCCTAACTCATAATTGCCGGCGGCGTCATCAGGCAATCGCATTTCGCGGACAAATCGCTTGGGCGAGGTCTTGGCATTCTTGGCGCTGCCGAGCTGAGGCATCCTTGCCCGCGAGGACTTCTTATCTTCAAAACCCAGCTGCACTGCGTTGTAACCATCGGTCTTGGCGGTTTTGACCTGCATAACAACGCATGGGCCGGCCTGGATTACCGTGACAGGCAACAACTTGCCGGATTCACTATAAACCTGCGTTATGCCGACTTTTTTTCCCAATAACATCGCCATAATAACTTTTCCGGTGTCTCTGCTCGCTGCGGCTCCGACAACATCTGCAAACCGAGCCGCGGCTTACAAGAGACCATGCAAAATCAGGCCTTGATCCTTACAAAAACTCCCGCAGGAACAACCAGGCGGTTCAATACCTCAACAGTGCGCGCGTTCGCCTCGTGGATATCAATCAGGCGTTTGTGCGTGCGAAGCTCAAACTGCTCACGAGATTTCTTATCGATGTGAGGACTGCGAAGGACGGTGTACCGCTCGATTCTCGTCGGAAGCGGCACGGGGCCGCTAACACGGGCATTGGTCTTTCGCGAGTGCTCCACTATCTCTCGAGCGGACGCATCCAGGGCCCTGTGGTCGTAGGCCTCCATCCTAATTCGTATTCGTTCTGTTTCTGTACCCATAGTAGTCCTCTACAATCGTGACTTTCACTGCCTCAAGCACGAGCTTATCCCATATCAGCAAGTAATACAGGACATCTTATCGGAACCCAAGCCAGTAAAAGCTTGTAGAATATCAACTTATAATAAGAGAGCAACAAAAAAAAACACTTTTAGCGTGCGGGAAATCCGCAACCAGCCAAAATTCGTCGTTTCGTTTCGGCAGGAGAGGCTTTAGTAACTCGCCTTCCTTAAAAGTCCGGGTCTCGGGCCAAAGCCTCTTGAGGGCTTATGGTACACCCCAAAGTCTAACAGACCACTATAAAACCATCCTTGACCATCATTTATAGACGTGCCACAGCCCAACTGGTTTTACGCAAAGTCGCCCCTGACAATGCTCGCTACGGCTGAAAACCATTGAATATATCGTGCCCATTGGCCTATGTCAACAAGATGTCGAGAAAAATTTTGGAAAAAATACAAAAAAACCGAAATTCCTGCATCCATCATACGATGACCTGCTCAGCAACATGGTTAGGCATCCTTTCGTAGTTCAGCGGCTCCATAGTAAACGATCCCCTGCCTGCGGTAACGCTGCGGATTTCGCTCGAATAGCCAAACATCGCGACAAGCGGAACCTTGGCATCGATCACCTGCATGTTCCCGTGCGTGCGACAACCGGTGATTAGACCTCTTTTCGCCAAGAGTCCCCCCTGAACGGCCCCGAAATTGGCCTGGGGCACAATTGCCTGCAGACGCATCACGGGCTCCAGCAGGACCGGGCCTGCATCCTTGAGCCCCTTTTCTATTGCGACAGCGGCGGCCTGCTCGAAGGCCAGCGACGATGAATCGACTGAGTGGAATGAGCCGCCAATTAGCGTAACTTTAAGCCCGACAACCGGGTAGCCGGCCAAGACGCCGCAGCCCAGAGCATCTTTGGCGCCTCTCTCAACGTCTGCAACGTACTCTCTGGGCACCTCATCTCCACCCGCTTTGGACTCAAATTCAATATCCCGGCTCCAGTGCCCGTCATCGGTTATGAGCGGCTCGATCTTCAGCACAACGTGGCCGTACTGCCCGTGACCGCCCGTTTGACGCACAAACTTGCCCTCCGCCTCTGCAGCACGGGTGATAGCTTCCCTGTAAGCTACCCGAGGCTTATCCACCCTGACGTTGACGCCTTTTTCCTTTATGAGCTTGTGCTGGAGCACTTCAAGATGAAGCTCGCCCATGCCGCTGATAATGGTTTGGCCGGTTTCGCTGTCAAACCTGCACTCAAAAGTGGGGTCTTCCCGCTTCAAGTCGGCAAGCGCATCGGCCAACTTGACCTTCTCAGCGGCAGTCCGCGGCTCGATCGACATGTTGATCACCGTCTGAGGGAAGGCTATGCTGGGCAGGGCAACGGGCTTTTTCGGATCGCAGACCGTATCGCCCGTGAGTGTGTGCTTCGGGCCGACAACTGCAACTATATCCCCCGCAGAGGCCGAATCCAAGATTCTTCGCTCATTAGCGTGCATCTCGAAAATCCGCGTGATGTTCTCTCGCTTATCGCGATTTACATTCAACACCCTGGATCCCGATTTCAGTCTCCCCTGATATATCCTCAGATAGTACAGATCACCATGTACATCGCCGGTAATCTTGAACGCCAAAGCGACCATACTGCCGTGTGGGTCGCATTTGACGGGGATTATCTTATCTTTATCGGACGGTTTGTGCCCCGTGATAACGGGCCTGTCCAGCGGCGAGGGCAGGTAGGCCGAGACGCCATCGAGAAGCCTCTGAACGCCAATGTATTTCAGGGCCGATCCGACAAATACGGGGTTAAGCTTGTTGGCCAAAGTCCCTTTTCTAATAGCCCGGCGGATCATTTCGGCGTCCACAGGCTGATCATGAACATAGCGATCCATCAACTCCTCATCGTATTCGGCCGCCATTTCGATCATTTTTCGCCTATGCCGCTCGGCGGTATCCAAGAGTTCGGCGGGAATATCGGTTTCCTCGAAAGTGGCGCCCATTTCCTCGCTCTCGTAGAAGACGGCCTGCATCTCGATCAAATCGACAAGGCCGGAAAAAGAATCCCCTGCCCCGATAGGAAGCTGCAGCACAACCGGGTTGGCAAGGAGCTTGTCGCGGATACTCTCGACAGACATCTCGAAATCGGCACCGATTTTGTCCATCTTGTTGATGAAACAGATACAGGAAAGATCGTATTTGCCGCTCTGCCTCCAGACAGTCTCACTCTGGGCCTGGACGCCTTCGCTCCCGTCGAAGACGGCCACGCCGCCGTCGAGGACCCGCAAAGACCTTTCCACTTCCGCAGTAAAATCGATATGGCCTGGAGTATCGATAAGATTGATCCGACAACCCTTCCACGGACATTTTGTCGCCGCCGATGTGATGGTTATGCCGCGTTTCTGCTCTTCCTCCATATAGTCCATAACGGCTGTCCCGTCGTGGACCTCACCCATTTTATACGTCTTGCCAGTATAATAAAGGATACGCTCGGTAACAGTAGTCTTACCGGCGTCGATGTGGGCTATGATCCCTATGTTGCGCACTTTCTCTAAATTACCAGACATCGGTCCCGTCTCACAGGCTGCCGCTGTCTCTGGTGTTTGGCACATCAGAGAACCGCAGGCTAAGCCGACAAAAAAACTGCCACGTCCAACTCAATATCATCGTGAAACGTGGCAGTTCTAAACACTTGCAATTACCAGGCAAAATGCGCAAAGGCCTTATTGGCCTCAGCCATTTTGTGGATGTTCTCACGAGTAGTCATTGCGCCGCCGGTCTCGTTATAGGCGTCCATAAGCTCCGAAGCCAATCGCTGGCACATCGGTTTTCCCTTTTTGCTCTTCGCAGAGGTGATTATCCACCTGAAAGCAAGGGACTGCTGCCGCTTGGTGTTGACCTGCATGGGCACCTGGTAACTGGCGCCTCCGACGCGTTTGCTGCGGACCTCAATCAGCGGTTTTACGTTGTTGATAGCCTTCTCAAAGACTTCGAGCGGTCCGACATCGGCGATCTTCTTGCTTATGATATCCAGCGCATCGTAAAAGACGCTCTGTGCGGTGCTCTTCTTGCCGGCCAACATCAAGGCGTTGATGAACTTGGATGCAAGCCTGCTATTGAGCTTCGTATCGGGCTTAAGCTGTTGAGTTGACCTTGTGAACTTTTTCGCCATATTCTATACCTGGTTTATTTCGACTTCCACAGACGCGTTATTTTTTTGCTCCGTACTTGCTTCTGCCCTGTTTACGGTTAGCCACACCGGCACAATCAAGGACACCGCGGACAATATGATAACGCACACCCGGCAAATCTCGCACTCGCCCTCCACGAATGATAACGGTGCTGTGCTCCTGGAGGTTGTGGTCGATGCCGGGGATATAGGCCGTAACCTCTTTGCCGTTTGTGAGCCTGACACGGGCGATTTTCCGCAGAGCGGAGTTCGGTTTCTTAGGCGTTTGAGTCCTGACAATCAGGCAAACACCCCGCTTCTGGGGCGAACCGCTGATGTCGGAGACTCTCTTGTGGGCCTTTGACTTTGACCTCGGACGTCTAACTAACTGATTCATAGTCGGCATAATTCGTATCTCTTACAGCAGAATAACAAGTAATTATTTAATGCCTAAAGCTTCCTTAATGGCGGCTTCGGCCTTCGCCTCGGCCTCTTTGGCCTCGATGATCTCTTCTGATTCCACGAATTCCTTGGGCAGCGGCGCCTCGACGAGGTGCTTAACCCTAATATCCAAATGCGGCTTGAAGGCGGTGCCTGCCGGTATAAGATGACCGAGTATAACATTCTCCTTCAGGCCATACAGTTTATCCATTTTACCGGCCAAAGACGCCTGAGTCAAGACCTTCGTTGTTTCCTGGAAACTGGCGGCAGCGATGAAACTCTCCGACCACAAAGACGCCTTGGTAATTCCCAGCAGGAGCGTCTGGGCGATGGCGGGCCTTGCCCGCTTAGTCTTCGCCGGCGTCCCGCCAATCATCTCGACCTTATCGTTCAGAGCGGCAAGCTCCTTTTTGTCGATTACATCTCCTTCCTTCAGACCGGTTACGTCGCCGGGATACACGACTCTGAGACTCTGAGCCAGTCTGTCATTCTCTCTTCTGAACCCAAACTTGTCCACAACTTCACCAGGCAGGAAGGAACTGTCCCCAACAGACTCGATCTCAACCTTTCGCATCATTTGCGAGCAGATGACTTCAATGTGCTTATCGTTGATATTCACGTTCTGCGAGCGATAGACATTCTGGATCTCTGCGATGAGGTACCTCTGCAGGGCCTCTTCACCCTTGATTCGCAGGATGTCGTGCGGGACGAGAGGCCCGTCGGTGAGGGCATCGCCGGCCTCGGCGAAATCACCGGTATGGACATTGAGGTGTCGGTCGCGCGGAACGTGGTGCTCTTTCTCCATTTCGCTTTCTTCGTTGCGAATAGTAATCGTCATTTTGCCCTTGCGTTTATCGCTTCGCAACTCAACCCGTCCGCTAATCTCAGCCATAGCAGCAGGATCCTTGGGTTTTCTGGCCTCGAAGACCTCGGTAACTCTGGGCAAGCCGCCGGTAATGTCCTGAGTGCCGCCGGTCGCTCTGGGCTGATGGGCGAGCAACTGGCCGGCCTGCACCTGCTGGCCCTCGACAACCTCGATTCTCGCTCCCGCAGGCAAATAGTGCACGTCGAGGATCTTGCCCTTGGCATCTTCGATAATAATCTGCGGGTGCTTGTCGCCCTTATGCTCGATGACGATCGGCTTGCCGGCCTGGCCCTTGCGTTCTTCTTCGATCCCAATGGTCTCGCCTTCGGCAATATCGACAAACCGGATAATGCCGTTCACCTCAGCGAGGATGGGAATACGGTGCGGGTCCCACTGGAAGAGCGGGGCGCCGACTTTTACCGTGCAGTTGTCCTCGACCAGAATAATGCCGCCGTAAGGAACCTTGAACCTGTCGAGTTCACGGTCCTTGGCGTCAAGCAGGGCGATTTCACCGTTGCGCTTCAGGGCGACGATCTCACTGACGCCGCTTTCCCGCTTGACGGAGACCGCGTTAATATCACGATACTGGACTTTCCCATTGTGAGTAGCGTCTTGCTGCCGTTCGAGAATTGCCCTTTCAGCAACTCCGCCTGTATGGAAGGTTCGGAGCGTCAACTGTGTGCCCGGTTCGCCGATTGACTGTGCGGCGACAATGCCGACAGCCGAGCCCTCTTCCACCAAGGTGCCCGTGCTCATATCCCAACCGAAGCACTTTGCACAAACGCCAAAAATGCTGTCGCAGGTCAAGGGACTTCTAACCCTGATCGCGTCAAGGCCCAGGGCCTCGATCTTTGCGGCCGCATCCGGCGTTATCACCTCGTTCTCTCGAACAATCATCTCGTCGGTGATTGGGTTGCGGATATTATCTCTGGCGGTCCTGCCTACGATCAGCTCCGAAAGCGGCACATCAACCTGCTCGCCTCGGCTGACAACGCTTTTGGTAATACCCTGCAGCGTCTGGCAGTCATGCTCGATGATGATCACATTCTGCGCTACGTCAATAAGCTTACGAGTGAGATAGCCCGAGTTGGCAGTCTTAAGAGCCGTATCAGCCAAACCCTTGCGAGCGCCGTGAGTTGAACTGAAGTACTCGAGAACCGTCAAGCCCTCGCGGAAGTTGGCTTTGATAGGCGTTTCGATAATCTCGCCGCTCGGCTTGGCCATCAATGCCCGCATCCCGGCAAGCTGCTGAATCTGATCAACGCTTCCCCTTGCGCCGGAATCGCTCATAAGGAATATCGGGTTCAGATAGGGCTTGCCGTCGTCCGTAGTATCCTCCTTGAGCCCTCGCATCATTTCGTTCGTAACGGCAACACGAGCATTGGTCCATGCGTCGATGACCTGATTGTATCGTTCGCCCTCGGTGAGAACACCGTTGTCGTAGTTTTTGTGGATTTTATCGACTCTCTTCTCGGTCTGTTCGATGATCTCCTGTTTTCTCGGCGGTATCTTCAGGTCCGTAATGCCAAAGCTAAGACCGCCAAGTGTGGCGTACCTGAAGCCCAAATCCTTTATTCTGTCGAGCAAATCGACGGTTTCAGCGGAACCTGCGTACTTGAAACAATCACTAATAACGCGGCTCAGTTTCTTTTGAGACATCGTTTCGTTATAGAACGGCATCCGGGCAGGCAAGATATCGTTGAAGATGCATCTGCCCACAGTTGTCTCGATGACAGCGCCGGCTGATTTGGACGACGCGGATGCCGACGCGCTTCCCTTCTTGCCTGCCAAAGATGCGACAAAATCGTCTCTGAGGCGTTTGGCTACGCGGACCTTTATCTTTGCCTGCAAATGAATCTTGCCGGTATCGCACGCCATCATCGCCTCGAAAGGATCCTTGAAGGCTGGTATCCTTTCGTCCGGCTGGTCTTCGGCCGACTGACGCGGACTAGAATAGGTCAAATAGTAGTTGCCCATCACCATATCCTGGGAAGGGCCGACCATTGGAGAGCCGTTAGAGGGCGAGAAGATATTGCCGGTAGTCATCATCAGGATATGTGTCTCGGCCTGCGCCTCGACGCTCAGAGGCAGATGAACGGCCATCTGGTCGCCGTCAAAGTCCGCGTTGAATCCTCTGCACGCCAGCGGGTGCAGCATAATGGCGTTGCCTTCCACGAGCACCGGCTCAAACGCCTGAACACCCATCCGGTGAAGCGTCGGAGCACGGTTCAGCAGCACCGGGTGCTGATGAATTACTTCTTCAAGGATATCCCAGACCTGCTCGTCCCGCCGTTCGATCATTCTCTTGGCGCTTTTAATCGTGTCTGAGAGCCCGTGCTGTTTAAGCTTGCGAATGATAAACGGCTGGTACAATTCCAGCGCGATTCTTTTCGGCAAACCGCACTGATAAAGTCTGAGATTGGGGCCTACGACGATTACCGAGCGAGCGGAGTAATCGACGCGTTTGCCCAGCAGATTCTCGCGGAATCTGCCCTGCTTGCCCTTGATCATATCAGTGAGGGATTTGAGCGGGCGGTTGTTGCTGCCCAACACGGGCCTGCGACAACGGCCGTTGTCCAGCAGAGAATCGACCGCCTGCTGAAGCATTCGCTTCTCGTTGCGGATAATGACATCCGGCGCGTTAAGATCGATAAGTTTCTTGAGACGGTTGTTTCGATTGATGATCCGCCTGTAAAGGTCATTCAGGTCGCTGGTGGCGAAGTTGTCCCTCTCAAGAAGGACCAGGGGCCTGAGGTCCGGCGGAATGACGGGAACGACATCGAGCACCATCCATTCAGGCTTGTTGCTGCTGCTTATGACTTCATTAACGGTTTTCAGCCGTTTCGTAAGATCTTTGATCTTCTGCCTGCTGTTGGTCTTCTCAATCTCCTCCCTGAGCCGCACACTGACGGCTTCAAGATCGAGATTCACCAGCAAGACCTTGATAGCTTCGGCGCCCATAAGCGCCTTGAAAGCCCCGCCGTATTTCTCGACCGCCTCTCGGTATTCACCATCGCTAAGCAGCTGGCCAACCTTCAGCGGACTCTGACCCACGTCCACAACGACGTAATCCTGGAAGTAGATAATCTTTTCGAGGTCGGAGCTTTTCATCGCCAGCAAAGTGCCGAGGCGGTTCGGTATGGCCTTGAAGAACCAAATATGGACGACGGGGGCGGCCAGATTGATATGTCCCATCCGCTTGCGGCGAACCCGGCTGTGCGTCACTTTTACGCCGCATCGATCACAGATGATGCCCTTAAATTTCGTGCCCTTGTACTTTCCGCACGCGCACTCCCAGTCTCTTTCAGGGCCAAATATTCGCTCGCAGAACAGCCCGTCTTTTTCGGGACGATAAGTTCGGTAGTTGATAGTCTCCGGCTTGCGGACCTCGCCGAAAGACCAACTGCGAATATCGTTGGGGCCGGCCAGACAGATCTTGACCGAGCCATAGTCGTTGATGCGGTCGTAAATATTTCCTAACATTTAAGGCCCCTTGTAATTGACGATCGAAAACTCAATAATCAATCAGTCTCACAGAGTATCGCTTCCCAAACGTTTCTTATCAAGCTGTATATTGAGCCCCAGACCTCGTATTTCGTTGCACAGCACGTCGAAAGACAGAGGAGTGCCGGCTTCGAGAGTGTTCTGGCCCTTGACCATAGACTCGTAAATCTTCGTTCGCCCCTCGACGTCGTCGCTCTTGACGGTGAGCATTTCCTGGAGCGTATAAGCGGCGCCGTAGCCTTCCAGCGCCCAGACCTCCATTTCGCCGAATCGCTGCCCGCCGGTCCTGGCCTTTCCTCCCAGAGGCTGCTGAGTAATCAGGCTGTAAGGACCCGTCGCTCTGGCGTGAATTTTGTCGTCCACCAGGTGATGCAGTTTCATCATGTAGATATATCCGATGGTCGCCTGCTGATCGAACGGCTCGCCCGTCCTGCCGTCGTACAGTTGAGTCTTCAGCGTTTTCGGGATGGTCACAAAGAACTCGTCAAGGGGAGGCACTTGCCGCTTCTCTTCAAGCTCGGCACGTCTCTGGGCCACGCGGGCATTTGCCTCTGCCGTCAATTCCTGTATCTTCGCTTCCGTGACGCCGTCGAAGACGGGAGTTACGGCAATAAAGCCCAGGACCTTCGCCACCCAACCGAGGTGTGTTTCGAGAATCTGCCCGACGTTCATTCGGCTGGGCACGCCCAGGGGATTCAGCAATATGTCGAGAGGCGTGCCGTCTTCGAGGAACGGCATATCCGCCTCCGGCATAATCTTGGCGATAACGCCCTTGTTGCCGTGTCGCCCGGCCATTTTATCGCCGATAGAGAGCGACCTCTTAATTGCAACGTAAATCTTCGCCATTTGCAGAACGCCGCTGGGCAATTCGTCGCCGTGCTTGAGCGTTTCGACTCGCCGAGTCTTTTCCTCCTGAACCTCGCGGATCTTGGCCCAGAACTTATCGACAGTCTTCTGGGCGTCGTCACGCAGGGCAGCGGGCTTTACCCACTTGATGCTGAAATTCTCTATCTGCTCGTAGATAACCTCGTCGTCGTCGCTTGCTCCGACCTTCTGACGCGTCGATGGATCGACTATGTTGACCTCCAGCTTCTTATGGACGGCCTCGACAAGCTGCCTGAACAAGACGCATTCTTTGGCGCGCATTTGCTTCTCATAGTCCTTAATCTGAGCGGCCAGAGTTTTTTTCTGCTCGTCGGAGCCTGCGCCGCGTCTGGTGAATCGCTCAGTCTTGATTACCACGCCTTCGTATCCGCTGGGCAACTCGAGCGAATCATTCTTGACATCTTCGCCGGCCCTGCCGAATATTGCGTGGAGGAGTTTTTCCTCCGGCGTCAACTCGGTCTTGCTCTTCGGCACAACTTTGCCCACAAGGATGTCGCCTGTGCAGACCCGTGTGCCTTCGCGGACAACGCCGTACTCGTCGAGGTTTCGCAACGCCCTTTCGCTGACGTTGGGGATATCCGAGGTGAATTCCTCCTTGCCCAGGCGCGTTTCGCGAACTTCGGCGGTGAATTCATCAATATGAATGCTCGTGAAGCTGTCGTCCCTGCAAAGTTTCTCGCTGACAATAATGGCGTCCTCGAAGTTGAACCCGTCATAAGAGACAAAACCGACAAGGATGTTCTTGCCGAGCGACAAAATGCCCTCTGAAGTGCCTCCCCCATCCGCAATGACCTGGCCTTTGCGAACCTTCTCGCCAAGCTTGACCACCGGTGTCTGGTTTAGACAAGTCCTTTCATTGAGCCCTACGAATTTGTCGAGTTCATATTCGTCGGTCTGGTCTATTACAATTCTCGTCGCG
>DATEBC010000551.1:0-8272 GCA_035288065.1 Sedimentisphaerales bacterium
TATCATATCCATACCAATTCTTTTCCTTCAAGTATCCGCTCGGCTTCTTCAAGCAGCACTATCGCCTGACGAAATTCATTTTCCCGTCTTATCAGCCTCGCCTCCAGCAGCAGGCTGTCCACCGTGGGTTTCTTGTCATTGAGCTGCCGGGCCAACTCGCCGGCCCTGTCAAATTCGCCCGCTTTGAAATAGGCCTCGGCGGCACGCTGTTTCATCCACAACTCATTGCCGTATCGTCCGGCAATACTCTCCGACATTCGCCCGGCCCGCGCCCAGTCGCCATCCTTGCCTGCTGAAACGCTTTGACACAGCAACTGGTCGAACTGAAACGGAATCTCCTCCGGCTGCACACGTCTGACTTTAATACCGGCGGCATTGAGAGACTCTCGCGCCGAAATCCGTGGGAATCTCCGCCGAGCATCGCACAGATCATCCGTTTCCAACACGACCGCCCAAAGCTCGTCCGTCGAATCCTCAAGCTCAAGAGCTTCCCGTCGCAGCGGACTTTCAATCAGGCTATAGAGCGAATCCTCAAGCCAGAATTCCCGAATCTTAAATCCGCTCGGCACTACGACCGTATATTCGCCCTCGCATTTGGCCAATGCGGCGTTCACGCGTTCCGGCGTCGAGGCCCCTGCTTCCACCGGTACGGTTACAATATTCGGCATGCCAACATCCAGCCTCCCCAAATCAGCCTGCGGCAAAGGCAAATAGACTTCGTATGGATAGAACGTATGCCGCCAGATAGATGCCAGCGTCCGGGCCACCTGCTGATTCAATTGCTCCGTCAAGAGAATGATTGACACGTCTTTGATCTTGGGCCAGGGCTTGGCCGGCCTCGTGGTCCGTATCATCAGGACGTTTCGCAGGTAATCGTTTGTGTCCCTGCGACGCTGAACCGATACCCTGTCCGACTCGCCCACGGGACTGTAATACTCACCCGTAACTTCGTTGACGTGATAGAAGTCCGTGAAGAAACACAGCTTGCGGGTCAAATCCCAGTCGATCAGGACGTTGAGCTGCTCATTGTAGCGTCCGATTTTCTCGACCAGATCGTGCCGGTGCATCAGACTTACGTGAAGCGCGTGATTGAAATAAAGCATGACGAATCGGTCGAAGTCCCTGCTGACCTCGACCACTTTGCTCAGAATCTCCCGAGCCCCGCCGTGCTGGATTCTGCAATAGGTCCTGTAAAGATCGCTGTACGCAACGCCGCAATCCGTCTGGTTTTCCAGGGCATTGACAAGCGTGCCGACGTGATGGCGATAAAATAAATCGTCGTTGCCAAGATAGCAGATATATTTTCCCGCGGCGCGGGCCAACCCCTCGTTAAGCGTGAACGCTATACCGCGATTCTCGTTCCTGTTGATGAAAATTATTCTCGGATCGTTGAATTGCCGCACAACGTCGTCAACCCGGTCCCCGCCGTCTCTGATCACGAGAATCTCGATATTGCTGTAATCCTGGCGAACCGCGCTGGCCAAGGCCTCGCGCAAATATTCCGCCCTGTTGTAGGTCGGTATAAGCACGCTGACCAGCGGGCTGTGGTTTGCGCCAAGATTCTCATCTGCCATTGTAAATTGCCTATAATCTGAATTGCCTAAACTGACTGAACTGTAACCAGTTTCTGTTGGGGAATGTCGAAATCGCCAATGTCACCCCTGCGAAAGCAGGGGTCCACGCCGAAGAAATGGATTCCTGCTTTCGCAGGAATGACAAACACTGTTTCCGAAACGGGAACTAACTCGATCCTCACAATTTTAGGCACTGTAGCTCACTTTACTTCACTTTAGCTCACTTTAGACACTTTAGCTCACTTTCAGCCCCCTCCTCGGCATCTATTTGGGCCTCTAAGCCGGCGAAAATACTGTTTATCCTGTCTAACTGGCGTTTCTGCGAATACTTTTCTTCAACGAATCGGCGGTACCTGCGAGGCTCGTAATCGCCGCCGACAATCTGCCCGCAGAACTCCTCGGCAATGTTGAACAAGAATTCCGACGGAAAGATCTGCCCCGCTCCGAGGAAGTTGTGAATTACCGGCTTGAGCCCGCAGGCCATCCCCTCGAGAATCCCGACCGGATGCCCTTCGCAGATCGAGGTGGAGACTATGTAATGTTTGTCGCTCAGCCACCCGCTCACGTCGCTCTGCCAGCCGTCAAAGAAGACAACGTCACTCAACCTCAGCGTCGCAACCATGTGCCTGAGATACTGTTCGAGAACCTGGTCCTGAAAGTCCCCCCCAAAGAAAAGGCGATATTCGCGGTCGATATAATTAAGCTTCTGCATGCACTGCAAAAGAAACGCGGGGTTCTTGACCATCCTGAGATTGCCCAGAAACGCAATATTTTTCCCTCGCGGGCGATCAACAAGCGGAAATCTCTGAAGGTTGATGCCATTGGGGACTTCTACGACCGAAGTGAGGCTTTCTATATCCGGAACATGCCCCTTGAGAGTCTCCAGAGTAACGGCGCTGCCCACGGTCACCAAAACATCGATGTTGCTCCAATCGACCATCCTGGGCCACTGCTCATAGGCCTCGTACCGATGAAGCCTGACAATGTTCCTGCAAACCCTTGGCCTCCTCGAAGCAGCGACCGCCAGATTTGTGCACCACTCGAACCATGAGATGTCGCTCCACTGCATCAGCTCGTACATCTCCTGTTCCGTTTGCCCCTCAAATACGCGAGTTTCAAAACGCCATTCGGTGAATTCGATGATGTCTGTTAGAAATGTCATGCCGTCCCCCCCGCAGAAGAAGGCGATCTTCGGCCTCTTGCTGCGAATAACCTCAATCATTGGATTAAGAACAGCCTGCCCCGGCGAAATCTGCAGCGACCACAAGAGCATCTCGACGGCGTTCGCCTTGTCGTTCTGGTTGAGGAATAGATTTGCCGTTCGATTCAGAATATCCGGATTGAGTATGCCGATTCGCTCCATACTGTCAAAGAGCCCGGCTGCTTCCTTTGCTCTGCCGACGGAGATATAAGCCTCGGAAAGGTTCCAGAGTATCTCAGCGCCGTCGCCTTGAAGACTTCTTGCCCTGATAAAGTGCTCAATGGCCTCATCGGTTCGGCCAAGGCAATAAAACACTGCTCCGGCATCATTCAGTGCCTCGGCGTCTTGCGGAGCCGTCCGGAGATGCTCAGCGATGTGCTCAAGGGCCTTGCCGTATTGGCCCGTCTCTGCCAGTCTCAGGCCTTCACGGTAGTGATCCGAACTGCTTTGGCTTGTCATGTTCTGCTCCTTCTCTGGTGCTACTCTGCGAAGCAGCGCTTCGCTGCGAAGCACGAGTCTAAAATCCGCCGGGCATCTAAAACAGTCCGGCAAAGTCCGGGCACGGCATCCGGCTGATATTCATTACACAAATCCCGTGCCACCAGCGAATACCCCCTTTATTCGCACATGCGCGGCACTCGAGGATAAGGATGTGTATAAATATCAAACACTTATGCCTTCAGCCTGTCGCCCAAGACGACTCCTGCAAAACGCCTATGCGAGGCGACAAACACCTATTTGGCCCCCCAATGCCTATCCGATGAAGTCCAGAAGCGACATAGACATCAGCGACCCGGCCACCGCCAACGACATTTCATACAGTATCTCCTCACGGGCAATGTCTATGGCTATTTGAGCAATATCGGCTTCCTCAAGCATCATGGTCTCATCCTCTGTAACGAATTTCATGTCCTCGATACTGTTAGCCAGCACTTCCAGGAAGCCTATCTTGGAGCCAACCGAAACGGATTTCTCCGTCAGATAGTCTCTGATCTCTTCCAATGACTCCATGGAGCTGCTGCAAAGCTCCTCCACTTGAGTATCCGAAAGCCCCTTCTCGTTGCTTAATATGTCTCGGACGTAGATAAGCGTTTCAAAGACGTCATACGTCCCCGGAGCACGAACCAAATCGACGCCTGCAGCCGTTATTGTCGTCGTATCGACGTATAAAACCTGCCCGGTCCTCGAATCGGTTACGGCAAGGTTTGTATCGGTCCCATCGGTGCTCACGGTAGTCAGCCCGTCGTCTATAGAAAGGCTGTAATTCCCTTCCGAACCCGTTACGGTAAGCCAGGTATCTCCGCGAACACTTGAGGTGCCCGTCCCGGCCTGGGCGCCGGTATCGCCCACAAAGACAAGCTCGCTGCGGTCGTTCGAGCAAAATATCTCATCGCCGATGTAAAATGCCGATGACCGCACCCCGGCGGCCACTTCTACCTCTCGATTCTCATAACTGCCCTGATAAGCTACTGAGGTGATCTTCCCATCCGTACGCACCACGGAATAGGGCGCTGAGCCCGTATTGCCGCCCCCGAAGAGGTACTCATTCAAGTGTTGCGTGTTGGCCAGTGAAACCATCTGCTCCAGTGTATCGTTAATCCCCTCAGCGGCCGTCGCTCGTCCGTCTTCTCCGTAAATACCGCTCGTAATCTGGCTGACCGCGACTTTGGCATCGGCCAATGCGGATATCATCTCCCCAATTACCGTAAGCGATATCTCCAGCGTACTGAGCGTCCGCTCTATATTATCAGCGTAACTCTCAAGCGTCCTGACCTGGGAGTTCAGCCCCAAGACGCGATACGCCGCGGATGGATCATCCGATGCCCGATTGATCCGCGAGCCGGTTGAAGCCTGCTCCTGCAGCCGAAAAAGCGTGTCGGTTTGAAGATTTAGCGCGAAGCTCAGATTATTGTAAATGCTGTTTACTGTTCCGCCCATTGAGACCTCACCGTTGCGATTGAATTCTTCACAAAATCTCCATCAGACTCTCCATAGACGTCTGAATGGTGCTTATGTACTTCGCCATGGCTTGAAACATCTGCTCGTAAATCAACAGTTCCGCCGCCTCCTCATTAATGTCAACGCCGCTTATGTCATCTCGGCGGCTCTCAAGGTTTTGAACGATCATCTCAATATTGCCCTGCTCCAGATCTCTGGTTGAGACATCCAGCCCCACGTTCGCCACCAGTTGCCGATAGAATTCGCCGCACGTCAGCGACCCCAGACTGCTCAATGCCTCGTCCTGCACGCCAGCCAGCCGCAGGGCGTTTGCATTGTCGGTCATGTCGGCGCCGAGACAGGCCGCCACTCTCGACGGCGCGCTTGATATCGCCGAGCACACAGCCATATCGTCTGCCCCGTTGCCCGAAAAAAACGTGTTGATTCCAACGGACGCTAATACCCCGGATGTGTCCGTATCGGCAAATGCCTCAACCTCGAATGTCTCGCCGTCGTTCAGACTGCCCGTAGTTAGTGCGATCTTGATGCCGTTGCCAATCTCAAGCGTTTCCCCCGCCTCATAACCCGACCCAACGTTAAGCGTCGCAGCGGTATTCGAGCTGCTGTCGGTAACAACCAGTTGCAGCGTTCCATTGCCGACCGAGCCAGTACCCGAAACCGTGAACGTAAATGTGTCGTTGGCCGTTCCGTCATAAATCCCTGATACCGAAATCGTCGGAGGCGACCCCGTCAGAGTGCTCGCCGTCGGCGCCGACAGGACCGCCGGGAGAAAATCAAATTCGTAGCCCGCATCGGCCGTGATGCTCAGCTTGGAATTGACAACCGCGGCATTTAAGCCTGTAATAGCATCGAATGCCGCCGCTATGCTTGCCAGTGAATCCGACGATGCATCAATGGTAATCTCATGGCGCGTTGCCTCGCCTGTGCTCGTATCGGTCAGCCGTACATATATGCTGCCGTCGCCGACGCTCGAGCCGAAGTCAGCCACGTCTTCGCTCAGCATTTTCCAGCCGGTCAATTCCCTAAAGGAGCCCGACGAACCTACCCCTTGAACGTGGAGCTGATTTATCCGTTGTATTATCGCCGCCGCCAGCGAGTCAAGGTCGTCATGAATATCGGATACCAGATCGTTCTTCATCGCCAGCAAACCGCCGACGGCGCCGCCGGAAATATTCGTCGTGTAATTCGCCTCCCCTTTGACGGAGATGCCCATCTGCCCGCTGCTGTCCAAACCCGCTTCCAGCTCGATAGTCGCAGCCCCCATGACAACCGGTATGCCTGCAATAATCACGTCAACAACGCCGTAATCACGCGACTGGGTCTCAACGCTGATCAGAGCCGCCACGTCGGATATTAGCTTGTCCCTCTGATCACGAAGGCTGCTTGCAGTGCCTCCGCCAACCTCAACCCGTTGAATCTGCTCATTCAGCTCGGCTATCTGGCTTGTCAGCGAATTGATCGAGTCAACCGTGTTTTCCACCTCCAACTGAATCTCGGTCTCCAGCGTGGTCAGATACTCGCCTAACGTCCTGAATTGGCCGGCCAGCACCTCCGCATCGCTCACCACCTGGTTCTGCCAGACTCCGTCTGTCGGATTGGTGCTCAGGTCCTGCAAAGAATTGAAGAAATTGTCTATTGCAGCGTTCAAGCCGCTGTCCTCCGACGAAAACTCTCCCAGAACGCTTTCAAGCGATTGGAGCGTCACAAGCTCCCGATCGACCTGTCCCAACGAGGAATACTGCCGCAGTATCTCCTGTTCCAGAAGATTGTCGATTACTCGCGCGACCCCGTCAACATTGACGCCCGTTCCAAACAGCAATGAGCCCTGCCGCAACGAAGAATTGGGGCTCAATTCGATCCTCTGTCGGTGGTAGCCCTCTGTCGCCGAATTGGCAATATTGTTGCCTATTACATCGAGCGCCTGCTCGGCTGCATTTAGACCGCTGATGCCTATTGAGTAGTCCGACATCCGTCAACACCATTGAAAAGCCGGTCTGTCACAACTGCAAACTGACAAAAACCGAATTCGTTTGAACCCTTTTTACACCGTCTGAACCGTACGTTGCCGCTCCTGCGTTTCCAGGTTCGAGAATGCTCCTCAGAAGCGCGCTGTTAAATCTGGCGCAATCCAACAAAAGCATCGCCGTCCTGGCGTGTTCCTTCTTCAGCTTTTGCATCAGCGACCTCAATAGAGCTTTTTTCTGCGCCACTTCGATACGCCTCTCGTCGCCGAGCAGTGATTCGAGTCGTGAAAGAGTCATATCGCCGACGGGGCACCGCAGCCCAGCGGCAAATTCCATTCGTATCGATTCTCGTTTCGCCTCGTTCATCGAGTATTCCTGTGATTCTTCTCGAATCTTCTCAAGCAGCCTGCCGAGCGCCGCCTGATCACGCTTGATCACCAGGCTTCGCAGCTCGTCAAGCCGCAGCAGACTCGCACGAACATGCCGAATGTCCTCATCGAGGACAGCCAGCAGCTCATCAACCTTCGCTTCTATTCCGGGCATTGTCGATTCCATAGTCTCTATCCGCCTGACTCGACTGTCTTATTTGCATCGTCCGCATTATGGAGATAGTTGTATATATCCTTCCACATTCCGAAGCCCCCGCTCTGGCCGAGATAACGCCCCAGATACATCGAGAATATCCCTTCCACCTGTTTGGACGTACCGTCCTTCTCCATGCCCCAATCCCCAACGGTGCTCTCCATTGCGTCCAGCAGCTTGCTGATAAAAACCGATTCAAAATCCTTTACCGCATTGATCTGCTCGTTCTGTGAAGCGGACGCTATCTTGTCGGCCTCTTTCAGCAAGGTCGGCATAGGCGCCTCTTCTGTAAGCAGCAATCCCGAAACGCTGTCCATAAGCTCCCTGCCTTACATTATCTCAAGTTTGGCCTGCAGAGCGCCGGCCCTTCTTAAAGCATTGAATATCGCAATCAGGTCCCGCGGAGTGGCCCCTATGGCGTTCAGAGACTTGGCCAATTCGGCTACGGTTACCACCCTCGGCACAGAAACCAGGTAGCCTTGTTTCTCCTCGATGCCCATCAGCGTCTCAGGCACTCTCTCCGTCGTAGCGCCTTCGGAGAACGGGGCCGTCGGCTGAGAGACAGTCTCGATCTCTTTGATCTTCACAACCAGACCGCCCTGAGACACGGCAACCTCCGATATGCCCACATTCTCTCCGACCACAATCGTGCCCGTGCGCTCGTTGATAACCACTACCGCAGGAACATCAACCTTCACGTCGGGCATCATAATCTCATCGAGAAAACCCGCCACTTGCGCCTCGGAAATCTCGACGGGTACCTTGACTCGGATAGTGCCGGCGTCAACCACCGCCGCACTGCCGCTATGCAGATCGTTGATGGCCGTGCTGATACGCCCGGCGGTTGAGAAATCATTGTTCCTCAGATTAAAGGTGATGATCCTGTCTTTGCCGATATTCTCCACGAACGTCGCAATCTCCTCCTTCTCAACAATCGCCCCGGCCGGTATCCGACCCACAGTCGGATGATTCTTAGTGACGGATGCCTGATT
>DATEBC010000552.1:0-10281 GCA_035288065.1 Sedimentisphaerales bacterium
AGGATATCGAGTTTATAAGCGGACAGCAGACCCTCGAACGGCTTGGCCGGATAAAGAAGCAGCTTGAAGAGCTTCTCGCCGGCAGTATCGGTTATGAATCCGTCATTGATCTGCCCGCTGTAGGGATAGCAGGCGCGCCGAACGCGGGCAAGAGCAGCCTTGCTAATATGCTGCTGGGCGCTGAAAGAAGCATCGTTTCGCACGAGCCCAAGACCACCAGGGACGTGCTGACCGGCGTATTGGAGCTGCGGAACTGCAAATGCGTGCTGTTCGATTGCGCCGGGCTGCTTTCTGAGCCGGAGGGAATTTTGGATGAATTGGCGCAAACGGCGGCGATTGAAGCCCTGCGAAACAGTTCAGTGGTTGTGCTGTGCGTCGATGTTTCAAAAGACGACTGGGCCGAGGATCTCGCCATTCGCAAATGGATCGACGCGGATATAGTAATACCGGCTGCGACAAAGTCGGACTTGCTCGGCGAAAATGCCCTGGCCCGTCGGCTTGGCGAATTGAAGGATATGTTCGCAGTTGAGTTCCTGCCTATTTCCACGGCTAATGGCTCCGGCATCGAACTGCTGCGTGAGGCAATTGATAGAGAATTAGCCGAACCGGCACAGCGAGGCGCTCTGCCTTTTTCGGAGCCAACCGCCGGCCACGTCGCCCTGACGGCACGGCATAGGCACGCGGTGGCCCAGGCGATTGGCAATATCGGCGAGGCAATCGACGGATTCGACCGGAGCCTCGCCGAGGTCACGGCCATGATCCTGCGGGCGACCTATCAAGCCCTCTGTGCCATCGAGCAAGCCCAGTGCGTTGACGTGGACGAACAGATTCTCGACAGTATCTTTGGCCGCTTTTGCATAGGAAAGTAGTGACCCGGCATTTCTCAACCGTCGAGAACACACAGACCAGGAAAGCGTCTTCAGTATATTAGAACCTCAAACTGACCGGTTTTCAAGAAGACGGCACGATAAGTCCTTATCCGACAGCGACATAGCACAGTCTGTCATTCCCGCGAAAGCGGGAATCCATTCAGGCGCCAGGCTACTGGATACCTGCTTTCGCAGGTATGACAAGGCGAACCGGTCAGTTTGAGTTAGAACTCGACCTGTCATTCCGAGCGAAGTCGAGGAATCTTCTCAAACAGCCTCGCGAAGTGGTTGCTCATCTTGAAGTCAGGTTTTGCTCGGGACTCTGCTATATAGGACTGCTCTCTACGGCTCGGCGGCGAGAAATGGCGGTTAGCTGTCCTTTGCCTCGAATTCGGCGTCGATAACGTCGTCGCCGGCTTTTCTCTTTACCTCGCCTTCGGGAGGCGGCGCCGATTGTCCGCCAGGTTCGCCGGGCTGCGCCGAGGCTGCCTGTTTCTTGGCGGCTTCCTCGTAGAGTGTCTTGCCCAGCTCCTGGCCTGCTTCGCTGAGGTTCTCAATTGCCTTCTTTATCGCATCGGCGTTATCACCCTTTATAGCTTCCTTGAGGTTGTTGACGGCGCTTTCGATATTGCCTCGAGTCTTGGCTGAGACCTTGTCGCCGTGCTCTTTCAGCGTTCTTTCGGTCTGATAGACGAGCTGGTCGGCCTGGTTCTTGAGGTCAACGACCTGCCTTTTCTTTTTGTCTTCCTCGGCGTGGGACTCGGCGTCCTTTGTCATCTTGTCGATTTCCTGCTCGCTCAGGCCCGAGCTGGACTTAATCTCGATTGACTGCTGCTTGCCCGTTCCGAGGTCCTTTGCCGAAACGTTGAGAATACCATTGGCATCGATGTCGAATGCAACTTCAATCTGCGGGATGCTTCGCGGCGCAGGGGGAATATCGGCCAGTTGGAACCTGCCGAGCGTGCGGTTGTCCCTGGCGAATTCTCTCTCGCCCTGCAGGATATGGATATCGACGGTTGTCTGGCTGTCGGCTGCGGTAGAGAAGATCTCTTTCTTGCTCGTCGGGATTGTAGTGTTTCGGTCGATCAATCTTGTCATTACTCCGCCGAGCGTCTCGACGCCCAATGAAAGCGGAGTCACGTCGAGCAGCAGAATGTCCTTGACGCCCGCGTCGCCGGCCAGAACGGCGCCCTGAACCGCGGCGCCGAGCGCAACGACCTCGTCAGGATTCAGGCTCTTATTCGGCTCCTTGTTGAAGATCTCCCTGGCGATTTCCTGGACCTTCGGGATTCTCGTCGAGCCGCCGACGAGCAGGACCTCGGCGATTTCGCTTGATCTCAGCTTGGCGTCGTCAATTGCTTTGTGGCAGGGGCCTTTCAGCCGGTCGAAGACAGGCTCAACAAGCGACTCGAACTTGCTGCGGGTGATGGTAATCTGCAGATGCTTAGGCCCTTTGGCGTCGGCGGTGATAAACGGCAGGTTCACTGTCGCTTCAACCTGGGTGCTCAGCTCGCATTTGGCCTTTTCTGCGGCTTCCTTGAGGCGTTGATGCGCCATCGGGTCGCTGCGAAGGTCGATGCCTTCGGTCTTTTTGAACTGGTCGGCCAAATAGTTAATGAGGACCGCGTCGAGGTCGTCGCCGCCCAGATGCGTATCGCCGTTGGTGCTGAGGACCTCGAATACGTTGTCGCCTATATCGAGGATGGAAATATCGAAGGTTCCGCCGCCGAAGTCGAAGATGGCCACCTTCTCGTTCTTCTTCTTTTCAAGGCCGTAAGCCAGTGCGGCTGCGGTCGGCTCGTTGATGATTCGCTCGACCTCGAGCCCGGCAATCTTCCCCGCGTCCTTGGTGGCCTGGCGCTGCGAGTCGTTGAAATAGGCCGGGACGGTGATGACGGCCTTGACTACCTGCTCGCCCAAATAGTCCTCGGCGGTCTTCTTGAGGTCCTGCAGGATCATGGCCGAAACCTCGGGCGGCGTGTATTCTTTCCCCCGGATTTTCACTTTGACCAGCTCGTCGGCGCCGCCCGTGATTTTGTAGGGCACGGTCTTCTCTTCCGAAGAGACTTCATTGTGCCTTCGGCCCATAAAACGCTTGATTGAGAATACGGTGTTTTCCGGATTTGTAACCTGCTGATGGCGCGCAATCTGCCCGACGAGCCTCTCGCCCTTGTCGGTAAAGCCCACGACCGAAGGGGTCAGTCTCGAGCCGGAAGAATTGATCAAGACCTTGGGTGAAGAACCCTCCATTACCGCCACCACAGAGTTTGTCGTTCCCAAATCTATCCCGATGATCTTACCCATGATAAAATTCCTTTCGTTTCACTTACTTTGCCACAAAGTCACGAAGCCCCAAAGGCCCCAAGCGGGGACACGAACAAGCTCTTACGCGTCTTGGCTCATAAATGCTTTGTGCCTTGGTGTCTTCGTGGCTAATCAATGTGCAAAAGGTGTGCCAGTTGGGCGGAGCACCGAGCCAAAGTCATTTAAGCTCTTGTGATTCAAGAGGTTAGGCATTTCCAGACGTCAATTTTGGGCCTTGGAGAAGTCAATTTTCAGTGCCATTTTGGCAGACTCGACAGGCTCACGATTTGTATGTTGTATTGCGCACCGCGTGTTGCGGGTGAATTGGCTTTGATTGGCCCTTCGACTTCGCTCAGGGTCGAGCAAGGCTCGAGTTTTGGCTTCGAATTGGGTTCGTTTGGGTTTGTTTTTCCGGCGTGCGGCATGGAGTATTCTTCCTGTAATTCTATGTTGTGCAATGGTTTGCGCTGATTCTGGTGCTGAGAGAATTGGGTTTGTTTTGCATAATCGCCCTAACACCACAGAGATCGCCGAGAACGCAGTGAAAATAGGATTGCGGTAAGATGGGTGGGATAGGCAAGGTTAGCATTTGGGAGCGGAGAGAAGAGACTAACCACGAAGCAACACGAATAGGCACGAATTCAGACAGAGATTGAGATTGGAGTATCATTATTCAATTTCTCCCGAAGGATTGGGATCTTCGACATTAGTTGTATGGGTATTATACTATATTTGGAGTTCAGTGTCAAGTGAAAATGCTCGCTTGTAACACCGATACTTTCGGCACACGCACCCAAGGCGCAAGTTGGCACCGATTAGCAACGTGCCGGCGGTGGGTTACTGGGGGGTCTCCTGGTTCAGGGCTGAGCGGATGATTTGGGCGCGAAGCGCATCTCTGTGGGCCGGGTCGAGGGTCTCTCCGTGGTTTAGCTGCAGGTGCGCCGGGAGAGTCAGCATGAAAAGCCTGTTTATCGTTGCGATAGAAAGGCTGGAGCCGCCGTCCGCCTGCTCTTTGCCGAGGGTGCAGAGCCTTTTTATCGCCGGGGTCGAGGCGCCCATGTGCCGATGCATATTGATTCCGAGACGCAGGTGGCTCAGCAGGAAGAGCGCCTCCTGCGAGCTTATCAGGTGGGCGTTCTGCAGCAAGGCCATAGCCCGCGATATCTTATCGTCGAGGACATGGGGCTCGCTGGAGAGCAGCCGGCTTCGGGCCGCCTTTTCATATTCGACTATTTCCGGAATAATGGACCCCTCGAATTGCGAGACGATCTCGGACTCCGAGACCCCGAGCGTTACCTGGTTGGACAGTTGATAGAGGTCGCTGGCAGCCTCGGTCCCCTCGCCGAAAAGGCCCCTCACGGCCAGGCTCATATCCTTCGCCGCATTGAAGAACTTCTCGATTTGCCCCGTCATTTTCAATGCAGGCAGGTGAAGCATTACCGAGACCCTGATTCCTGTGCCGACGTTTGTCGGGCAGGCGGTCAGGTATCCGAATCGCGGGCTGAAGGCATAGTCGGCCTTCTGCTCGATCATATCGTCGATTTCGTTTATTTGCTTTGCGCACTGGGAGAGCTGGCAGCCGGCTTTGAGGACCTGGAGCCGCAGGTGGTCTTCCTCGTTTATCATCGCGGTGAAGAACTCCCGCCGCACCATGACGACGCCGCGAGGCCCGTTCCCGAAAGCGTGATGCCGGCTGATTAGATGCCGCTCGACGAGAAAGTTCTTGCTCAGGGCCGGGGCCTTGTCGATGCTGATGTAAAAGGTCTTATCCCCAAGGTCGAGCGACATAAGGATGTCTTTTAGCTTCTTGAGTATTTCCGATTTCTCGGCGGCGGAGCACCGGCAGAGGAATTTGTGGCCCGCCAAGTTCCTCGCCAGCCTGATTCGCGAAGATACAACGATATCACACATCGGCCCGGAGCCGTTGAACCACTCGTTTATGTCGCCGCTTATGTCGGTCAGTTTCATCTTCTTGCAGTACTACTTCTCATTTTCACTAATCTTGTCGCGCAATTTGGCCGCCAGCTCGTAATCTTCATTCTGCACCGCGGCATCGAGCTGCCGGCGCAGGTTCAGCAGTCTGACTTGCTTTTTTGTGTCCAGCGAAGTTCTCGACGGCAGCTTCCCGCTGTGGGCTATTTTGCCGCAGTGCGCCCTCTCTATCAGCGGCTGGAGAGACTTGGCGAAGACCTCGTAATCGTTCGGGCAGCCCAGGACGCCTTCTTTTCGAAATTGATCGAGCGTGAATCCGCAAATCGGACAAGCGGCCTCCCGCTCGGTCGGGTCCAAAAGCTCGTCGTCCGCGGGCTGAGCGGCAAGCAAGCTGCTCAGAAGCTCGTTTATCGGGATATGGCTCTTGACCGCTATGCCCTGCTCGGCGGCGCACTGTTCACAGACGTGCATCTCCGAGCGGGCGCCGTCCGTAATCTCGGTCAGGTGAATAGTCGCATCTCTGTTGTTACAAATCTGACATTGCATAATCAACCTTCGGATATTATACCACAATCCCGTCTAAACAATCGTCAAATTTTCAAATCAACTGCAAGTGGTTTTTTCTTAGGCGTATTTTGCCCGGCAGCCTCGCTCCTCGCCGACCCTGACGCTCTTGATTTTGACGCCCTGGGGCAGTCTCGCCCCGAGTTTTTCGTAAACATATCTTGCCACGTTCTCCGCCGATTGGCTGTTCCGCCGGAAATAATCAACATCGCCCAACTGTGAATTATCGAACGGGGCGATAATATCGCCAAGCTCACTCCTGAGCTTATGGAAGTCCATTACAACGCCGAAATCATCGAGTTTCTCGGCGGCTACTTCGGCGATAACGGACCAGTTATGGCTGTGCAGAGGTTCCTTCGAGCCGTTCGCCAGGGCCAATTGATGCGCGGCCGCAAAGCTCATTTCTACGCTGATAGTGAACAAGGCGGAACTCCAGGGCTAAGACCATATAGATATCGGGCTTCGCATTATTTCTTTCTATTGAGACGTTGCTGCAACCGATCATAGACGTTTTTCGGAACGAGGTTCGAGAGGTTGCCGCCCAGGGAGGCTATTTCCCGAATCAAGGTCGAGCTGGTGAATCCGTATTGCTCGGACGTCATAATGAAGACCGTCTCAATGCCGGCGACCGCACGGTTGGTCATGGCGAGCTGAAACTCGTACTGGACGTCTGTGAGGCTTCGCAGTCCTCGCAGGATAACGTCTGCCTTCTTCTTGGCGGCATATTCCACAGTCAAGCCCTCGAAGCTTTCCACCGAGATTCCGGGCATATCGCCTATCAGCTCCGCAACCATTTCGACACGCTCTTCGGGGGTGAATAGCTGGTTTTTGACGGGGCTTCGCCCGACGGCGATGACAAGCTCGTCAAAGAGCTTTGTGCCCCTCGCGATGACGTCGAGGTGCCCGTTTGTGATCGGGTCGAATGAACCCGGGAATATCGCTCTAACAAACTTTTCTGCCATTACTATGCCTTTCAGGTCGCACCGGACTCACACCACGTTTCCCAAGTTTCGCGACTATTCTGTCATTTCGACGACTATTCTGTCATTTCGACCGAGCGAAGCGAGTGGAGAAATCTATTCAGACACCCGAATTCCATTTCCCCAATAGTCGTACGATTCATGAAACGCGGTACAAATCCCCAAAATAACAACCAATAATTATACCATCGCAGCCATAAGCAATCAAGTACCTTTGCGCATAAAACAAACCACCCCTTGGATATTCCAGCCACTGGTTCCATCCGTGCGACTTGACAAACGTTGCAACCGAATCCTAAGCGTGCGGACGGGCTTAAGAGCTTAAAATCTCGTTCAATAGGGCCTGGGCGGCTTCAATTCCACCTTCTATATCGATCTCGTATGCCGATTTGATGTGATTCTCTATCTTTCGAGCGATTCTCTTGGCTTTCTTGGTCATTCCAAGGCAATAGTAGCACCGGCATATCTGGAACTGCAAGGAGACAGGCAGAGGTCTTACCTTGATTGTGCGATAGAATGCAAAGGCCTCTCGATATTCTCCCCTGTCAAAACAAATGTTTCCCTTCATCTCAAGCGCGTAAAAAGCGTCGGAGTCGATTTCCAGAATCTTATTCAAAATGTGTTCGGCTTCCTCGGTTTCATTCCCATGATATTTTGCGTCGGCAAGAGTTAAGAGCGCACTGGAATTGTCCGGATCCTTAGTTAGAACTTTGTTAGCTAGGCTTCTCTTCTCCTCAATGTCTTGAGCGTAGCAGGCCAACATTGCTACAGACGAGGCCGAAGGGTCTAATTCGACAACCTTGCGCAACATAGCATACCCTTCTTCCTGGAAACCGAGATAGCATAATGAGCTTCCTATAAGGTAGAGATACTCATCTTCTGGAACGTTATCTCTTGTAAGTTCACCCGCGAGATCAGCCAGATGCTTATCGTGTTTCACCAATGCCACCAACAACATTGCCACTAACGTGTAGAATCCCGGCTTGGGTTCGCCGATGGCACTATTTCTGAAAAGTTGATAGTCTGATGCTGGACGGATCCGGGTAAGAGGCAGTGATGCGATTTGCTCCTTCTTCAACTTCTCCGGAAGCAAGTCATACTCTTGCTTCAGTTTTTTGAGCTTAAGTTTGCTGGCAAGGACGGCTGATGGCGGAGTGGCATGTATTGCTTTTATGTACCTCCTGGAAAACAGAAGCAATGAACCGCAAATAAAGAGAATTCCAACATTTCCGAACACCTTCGAATGCAATAAGTGGGCATATCCAACATGATGGACGCTTAATAAACCTTTAGCTGCAAAGACGATCTGCGCACCAAAGACTATTGAGGCGGCCATGAGCAGGCATTGGTAGGTCCGGCAGAATCGCTTGAGACGGGCCACATCTTGTTCAGAAATTACAGATCGATCCAGCTTCTCAATGTAGAAGTTAAGAGCAATAGCACAGAAATACAACACCACTCCTGATGTGGTGATCGCGCGACGAGTTTGCGGCGGGAGGCCGGATGTCGCGATTGAATATTCTCGGCTCCGAGGATTGCGAATATCCTTTGGCCTCTCGACAATAAAGGAAGCGAGAATAGCTGAGAGCAGTATGACTGCTCCAATCACGAGTAGAATCCAGGCTTTCTTATGCGTCCTCATAAGCGCTGACTCCGCGTGCTGCATTCCCTATCAATAACATAAAAAACCAGATTGTCCAAACTGCCCTAAGTAGTCCCGGCATCATATTACCAAGATCCTCTCTGTCTGTCACGGGCAACTTAGTAAATCTCGACCGATGCGTCATTTGAGCCAATGGTCGAGCCAGGCGATTACTGTTTCGTGCCAGAGGATTGAGTTGTTGGGTTTCTGGACCCAGTGGCTCTCATCGGGGAAGTGGAGCAGCTTGCTGGGGATGGCGAGCCGCTGGAGGGCGTTGAACGCGGCCAGGCCCTGGCTATCGACTACTCGGTAGTCTAAGCCGCCGTGGATTACGAGCATCGGGGTCTTCCAGTTCTTGACGAAGTTGAGGGGATTCTGCTCCTCGTAGCCTTTGGGATTGTCCCACGGGGTGCCTTCGTGGTCCCATTCGGGGAACCAGAGCTCGTCGGTGTCGAAGTAGGCCATTCGCTCGTCGAGGTTGCCGTCGTGGCTAACCATGCACTTGAATCGGTCGGGCCAGTTGCCTGCAATCCAGTTGACCATATATCCGCCGAAGGATGCCCCGAGTGCGCCGACCCTCTTGCCGTCCATCCAGGGGTAGCGGTCCAGGGCGGCGGCGAGACCTTTCTGCAGGTCTTCGAGTGGCTTGCCGCCCCAGTCGCCCCGGATGGAGTCGCAGAAGGCCTGCCCGTACCCGGTCGAGCCGTGGAAATCGACCATGACCGCGGCGTAGCCTGCCCCGGCGTAGGCCTGCGGATTCCAGCGGTAGTGGAACGTGTTGCCGAAAGAGCCTTGCGGCCCGCCGTGAATCAGAAAGGCGACCGGATATTTCTTGTTCGCATCGAAGTCCGCCGGCTTGACTACGTAACAATAGACCGTTTCATCGTTCCATCCTTTGAAAGAGAACTGCTCGTATTCGCCCATGCGTGTGGCGGCGACCTTCTCGGCGTTGATGTCGGTTATCTTTCGGGCATCGCCGCCCTCACGATTGACCGAATAGAGATCGGCGGGCGAGCTGAGGCTGTTCAGGCTGTAAACGATCTTGTCGCCTGCGGCGCAGGGCGAGCCAACCGTGCCTTCTTTAACAATGGTTCGGACATCGCCGGTCTTGACATCGATAGCGAACAATGGGTCCTGGCCCGTGTCGGCTGCGGTGGCGTAAATCTCTTTTCCGTCGGGCGAAAAGCAGAGCGACGATGGGCTGCGGTCCCATTTTTCGGTAAGGACTCGCTTTCCGCCTTTGGGCCAGTCCTGCAGGATGATTCTAAAGCGGTCGGCCTCGTAGCCGGGCCTCTTCATCGCCAGGTAGGCCAGGGTCTTGCCGTCCGGCGAGAAGAGCGGATTTGTATCCCAGGCCTCGTTCTTCTCGGTCAGGCACTTGGGCGGTTTCGAGCCGTCTATAGGGGCGTGATACAAGTCGAAGTCCGTTGACCAGGGCTCTTCTCGACCGACGTCGCGGGCCGAGAAAATGACGCCCTGGGAATCGGGGGTGAATGTGATTTCTTCCGGGCCGCCGAAGGGCTTGGACGGGGTATCGGCATCCATATCGAGCATCACATCGACCGGCTCGCCCCCCTCTATCGGCATTACGAAGAGGTGCGAGCGCCGGCCGTCCTTCCACGTATCCCAGTGGCGGACGAATATCCGTTCATAGACTCTTCCGCTTGCCTTTCTATCTTTGATTTCGTCGAGTTTCTCCTTGGTTGCCTGCGGCGTCGAGCCGGGGAACACCGCCATTGTAAATGCGATGCGCTTCCCATCCGGGCTGATGAGCAGATTCGCCGCGTCTAAAGACAGGTCGGTGACCTGCTCGGCCTCGCCCCCGTCGATGCAGATTCGCCAGACCTGCGACGAATCGGACCGGGTCGAAAGGAAATAGACGCTGTTGCCGTCCGGCGACCAGCGGGGATTGGAGTCGCCGCCCTCGTGCGAAGTCAGCCTGCGCAGGCCGCCGCCGTCTGTGCCGACGAGCCATAGATCGGTTCGGCCC
>DATEBC010000553.1:0-5104 GCA_035288065.1 Sedimentisphaerales bacterium
TCCCGCCCACTCCCCCGGCCGTCTCGGCCCCGATCTTAACCTGGTCGTGAATCAGCACGCCGTTGTGCAGAACCGTCATAATTGCATCGCTTGCCTTCTTGCCCGCGCTGTCGTAGCGAGGCGCTGCAAATGTAATATCGTATGTCTGCCATTGGCCCGGCGGAGCGCACATATTCACCCGCGGGGCGCCGACTCCGTATATCCCGCCGCACTCGTTGCTCTCGCCCTTCAATCCGTAGCTGTCGAGCACCTGAATCTCGTATCCGCCCTGCAGATACACCCCGCTGTTGCCCCGGCCCTGCCCCCGCGCTTCCGCCATAAATGGGCTGCGAAACTCTATATGAACCGCCGCATCCGTAAACGTCTTCTTTGTGACAATCGACCCCCCCTTGATGCGCATCGCTCCATCGACAAGCTCCCATCGAACCGCGTCGTCTTCCCCCTCCTTCGCATCCGCACGCCTCCACTCCTTGAAGTTCTTCCCGTTGAAGAGCACTACAGCCCCCTTGGGAGGCTTGGCGCCCATCGTCTCCGAGACTCGGAACACTCGTTCAAGCGCAAAAGTCCCCTTAACGTCCTGCCCTGCGAAAGTGCCCGTTAGCTTGCCTCCCTCGATCTTCGCCTGCACCTCGAAATCTATGCCGCTATGATACGCCCGACCCGCAAGCCCCACCGCTCCGCCTTCCAGCCGCCCGACCAGTATCCCTATCGGCTCCATTCGCGTATCGAATACCTCGAGGAAATTCGCCTTATACTCGCCCTTGCCCAAACCTATCACCTGCGCAGCCAACGGCCCCGAATCGCTCTCATCGCTCAGCTTCCAGCCGCCCTGCCAGTCGCCCATGGCCGGGTCCAGCCCCGTAATCGCTTCCTCGGCCTCCGCCTTGAAATCCTTGACTGCCGAACCCCTTCCCGCGCCGCCGCTGCCGGCACAAGATGATAATACCCTGCAGAGAACCAGCAGCGAAACCGCCGCCGCAGCCCTCCCGCCGTAAAACCGAAACCATCGCCTGACATCCTTGCTCGTCAATTTCTTAACCATAAGTCTGATCTCCGGTAATAGTGCCCTGTAACACTTGAACTTGTCGGTCTTCGTCATTGCGAGGAGGCCGAAGGCCGACGTGGCAATCTCCTCCCCCTCGACGGGGAGGCTGTTCCCGTACCGAAACGCCTCACGATGATACCCACAGTTTCGATTATTATGGACTAATAATGCCCGACCGAACCAATCAGCCGGTCGTATCTTCAATCGCCTTGTCTTTGCCTGTAATCAAATTCAAAACCGCCTCCGCCTGCTCGCGAACGGAATCGCTCTTTGTGCTCGATATAACCTTCTTCACCGCCGACTCGCTCTCTTGCGGATGCTCTTTGTAAATCAGCTCAGCAATCCTAATCACCGCAGCCTCCGACTCGCCGAAAAGCTCCTTGTCGCTCAAGTGCTCAACACCCATTGCCAGGGCATCGACGCTTGCCACGCTCGAAAGACCCGAAAGAACACGCCGCTTCTCCGTCGCATTAGGCGCCAAAGCCATCGCCTGCTTGTACATCCCGATAGTCTCGCTCGCGGCCCGGTCGCTCTCAAGACCCAGCAGACGAACGAACCCACGAAGCGCAAGGGTCTTGTGCAGTTGATTCTTCGAACCTTCAGCCACAGCCAGCAAATCGACCGTCGGCTCGACCGTCGGCCACGTGCTCAACGCCCGAATTGCAGCGCTCTGCTCGTCCAATTCCTTGCTGCTCAGGGCCTTCCGCAACACGCCCAAACCGCTGTTGTCCCCGATCCTGCCCAGCACGCTCAGAAGAGAGCAACGCGTCTCGAGATCCTTAACCAAAGGCAGCTTCGCCAAAACCGCCGCCGCTTGCTCGTCCTTCTTGCCGATCTTGTGCGCCACCACAGCGACGGTCTTCTCCCCCTCGGTCCGGTCCGACGGACTCTTGACTTTGATGAGCAGGTCCACCAGGGCCGCCATATCTTTAGGCTTACCCAGGGCCCCGAGCACCTTGAGCGACTCGATCCTGACGTTGCGGTCCGCATCCTTCGCCGTTTCCAGGAGCGTCTCGACGCCCGCATAAATGTTCCGCCGCCCCAGGCTGGTTATCAGCTCAACCTTCGTCTCCGCCTTAGCGTTGCCGATACCGTTTAGAATCGCCTCATCGACGCCTTCCCCTCGCAGTCGATACAGGCTCTCACGCGCCGCCTTCTGCTCGCCCCCCGTCACGCCGGCAGCCGTCTCGGCCAGCAGCATCACCGAAGACGAATCGCCCAATTGCCCCACCGCCTTCAACGCCGCCTCCCGCACCGATGCATCCGCAGCCTTCACAGCCGCAACAACGGCCCCAAGAGCCGCCGCGTCGCCCCGATCACCCAGCACCGCCAACAACTGCACCTGGCTCGCCGCCGGAAGACCGGGCAGCTCCTTGACAAGGGCGCCGGTTACCTCAGCCCCCGCCATATCCTTGACCATCGCAATCGCCGCAGCGTGCATCTCCTGGTCGTCGCTCTTGAGAATCTCAAGCACAATATCGATGGGATTCTCCGCCCCTTCCGACGCACCGGCCGCGCACAGACCGCATGTACTCAGAAGAAGAAAAACCAACACACCTGCAAATACGTACTCTCTTCTCATCGAACGTCCTTATCGCCCGGCGCCCGAACCAATCACGCCGCGCAAAGCCGCAGTGCGAATCGGCGTCGGCATTTCGGCCTTCTGAAGAGCCGTATAAATTGGCCGCGCTTGTGCCTTGTTGCCGCCCTTAACCATCGCATCGGCGCACTTCAGATACGCATCGAGCACACGCAGACGAACCTTGCCCTTTGTCGTCTCCATCGCCTTGCCCAAAGCCTCGCACGCGATGGAATCGGCGATCTCGCCCAGCGCCGCAGCCGCTGCCGCTGCAAGAGTCTCGTCCGAATCGCCCATAAGCCCCGCCAGAGACCCCGAAGCCTTTGCGCACTTGCGCTGCCCCAGTGTATTGACGACGCCGACCTTGGCCTTGCCCGTCGCCGTGCCCAGAGCCGCAAGCAGCGCCTCATCGACCGCAGACCCCGGTATCCGCTCCAATGCGTAACGCGCCATATCCGATGTCTCCTCGCCCGTCAGCATCTTGCCCAAGGTCGCAACCGAAGCATCCGTCCCGATAATGCTCAACTGCCTGCACACAAACTGCTTGCCCGCAGCCTTCGCGTCCGAATCGAGAACGCCCAGCAGGGCCTTCTCGATCTTCGCCGTCTCCTCCTTGTTGCCGTGCGCCTTCTTTATGGCCTCGGTTACTTCAGTCAGCGCCGCCCGGCTCTGACCCCAATCGTAAGTCTTTATCTTTTCAAGCAATTCTTCCATTTCAAATTCCCTTTCCAGAGCTAAAACTCAACGTGTTGGTTTCGGTTTTGCATCAACTTTGTAATCGCCGAATGCGAATTGAATCCCAGCCAGGTAATGTTGCATAATCGCAGGATTGTACATAATCTCGTCGTTGTGCCCCAACGAGCAGTAAAACACCCTGCCCTTGTCCACGTTCTTAATCCAGCTAATGCCCGTGTCCGTATCGCTCGGCTTTGAGGCCTTCGACTTCGTCGCCTCGTCGCTCATATCAAGGCTCATCAACACAAGCTGCTTGCCCCGTGAATACAAGGGCGGCTCCGTCCGGTAAATCTCATCCTTAATCTTAAAGCCTTGCCCCTTGAAGGCAGCCGTTAGCGGATGCTCGGGCTCATCGATCTTAATTGCCCACGTCCCGTCCCCGCCCCACGGATGCCCCGTGAACTTGCCTCCCATCATCTCCTCGCCCTCAGGCCAATCCTTGAAATTGTCCGTCGCCGCGTGAACCCCGACAATGCCCTTCCCCCCCTTCACGAAATCCAGCAACGTCTTGCACCGCTCAGGCGTCTCTGCCGGATTGAACTTCAAGCCCGTCGTATTGTTCAGGCACACCGCGTCGAACTCCTTGAGCTTCTCAGGCGTGAAATACGAGTAGTCGTCCGTAACAACAACGTCGTATAGCCCGGCCTTCTTGCCCATCTCCTCCATCGCCCTGTTCACTACGGGTATCGAACTATGGAAAAAACCCTCGCAACGCCAGAAAACCAGCATCTTCCGACGCGGCGCCTCGACAACCGCCTTCTCGGGAGCCGCTGCCTTGATCTTCTCGATCTCTTCAGGCTTCAAATCACGCAGCTTCGCCGGCGATTCGCCCCGCAGGCTGCTAACCAGCGCCGAAAAGCAAACCACGCAGACAACCGCAATGCCCACTACTCCGATTCTTCGAAACATCTTTGTCCCTTTCACTTACTCAACAAACCGTGCCAATCCATGTCTTTCCGAGTCAGCCGTCCGACTCGCCCAAATAATCAATACCAAATAGTCAATAATAAATCTCACAAGTGCCAAGACGCTCGCATCGACCGCCCCAGCAGCCGATTCGCCGCGTCGTTATCTTGGAACACTTCCTTCTCCGGGTCCCATTTCAATTTCGTCTCCGTAAGCATAGCGATCTCGCCGAGCAAACCAACGCTGATAGACCGATGACCGACCTCCGCTGGAGCAATCGGCTCCTTGCCGCTCTTGACGCAGTCAAGGAAATTCTGCCTATGGTCCCGGCTCTCATACAGATGAACCTCCTCCGGCCCGATAACCTCATTTAGAATACTCGCAGGATTCGACTCAAGATGCCCGCGATTAACATAGACCCATCCCTTATCGCCGTACCACTTCGTGCCCTGCGGGATCTGCTTATTATTGGCGACTGTCATCACAATCCCGTTGGCGTACTTGCACGTAAACTTATACTCCGTCGGGGCGTCGTAAATGCCGTCTTTCGGATAAACCCCGCTGCCCTCGATTTCGACGGGTCCCGTCCGCTCCGTGTCCATCCCCCAGTGTGCGATATCGATATGATGGCCCGCCCAGTCCGTGAGCTGACCGCCCGAATAGTCCATTATCCACCGCCAGTTCCAGTGCGACACCCCACGATAAGGAACCCACGGCGCAGGACCAAGCCACCAATCCCAGTCAAAGCCGGGCGGAACAGGCTGCACGGGATTGTTGCCTGTCCCCTCGCCTGTAGGCAGACCAACCTCAACACGTTCTATCTTCCCCACCCGACCGTT
>DATEBC010000554.1:0-3663 GCA_035288065.1 Sedimentisphaerales bacterium
CGTAGGGTGTGCAACTTGTTGCACACGCGGAAACTAAGGCGTTCACATCCCCAACTGAGCCGGGTAGTAATAACCCATCGTCTGAGCAACAATACCCAGACGATACTGACGGTCCTGCATCAAAGGCGCTCGGCGCTCGGACGTCGGGATGCCGGTTGTGTAAATCCGCAGCTCTCCCTTAAGGCTCGTAATAACCTCCTCGCGAAAATCCCCCAAGCAATCAACGACCAGCACAACCTGGCCTTTAACAGGCTGAATCGCTTCGCCGCCCCAGTCCCGAATCGCCCCGCCGACAACGACTTCCTTCTGAGGATCCCCATCCCACCAGACTGCACGAGGACTAAGCGCCCCCGTCTCGCTGAACTCAATCAACTCGCCGTGTGAACTGTATAGCCAGCGTTCTTTCAGGTCCCGCTCCCCCACAAAGACCTCCATACCCGGGTACTCCGCCACAATATCAGCCGCCATCCCCTGCCCGTGAAGATGACGAGATGGCTTCTTATGAGCCCAGAGCTTGCGTCCCGTCTTAGCATCGACAACGCATATCCCGTCCGTCTCCTGCCGAGTCTCGAAACCGTAGAATACCTCCAAGCCCGGATTATCAGGGTCAATATCCGCGCAGTAGCAGACATCGGGATGCCCCATCTCCAGCGTCCAAAGCCCTTTGCCGTTATCGTCGATCACAGCAGCCCCAATCACAAGCTCATCGCGCCCGTCCCCGTCAACGTCCGCCGAAATCAGCCCGTGCGACCCCTGTCCGCCGTACTTCTTCTGCTCCTGCGGCGATTCCCAATACCATATCTGTTTGAAATCCTTGTCCAGCGTCTGGGTCTTGATCAAGTTATAGGTCCCCCGCTGCATAATCAATGACGGCTTCTTCCCGTCAAGATACGCCACAGCAAGGAAATTCCGGCAGTAGTAGTTGTAGTCCGGAAATCCGTCACGGCTCAGCCAGGCGGTCTTATTCACGATCTCCCCCGTCCGCCCGTCGAGCTTGACTAAGTATTCAGGCCCTGTCTGGACCAGCCCCTTTTCATCCCGCGGGTCCCCCTCCCCCGCCTTGCAATACACCTCCGCCCTGCCGTCGCCATCGACGTCATAGACAATCCACGGCGAATACCAAATCCCCGCCTCGATAGACCAGCCCATATCGTAACGCCAGAGCATCGTCCCGTCCAAACGATACGCCTCGATCTTGTACGTCGTCGTGCTCTTCTTCCAATACCCCGGCTGCTGATAAGGGTCGGTATTAAAATTCGGCTGCTTGATAACGCACTCATAAGCCCCGTCACCGTCCAAATCCCCGATACCCACCTTCTGAAAATCATAATCACCGCTCAGCCGTATGCTGATATACCCCTCGGAATTAGCAACCGGCACAACCGATCCGCCCCCCGCCCGATTCTCCGCACAAACCGGCAAAACAAAAACCATACCCCCAACCAGACTTGCCAACCCAACTAATATCCCAATTCTCATAATTCATACCTCCATAACACGATAATACTCAGACTGACCGTTTTTGAAGATGCCGTCGCTCCAACGAGGCGATCAACAGCAAAATAATCCGGTCTGTCAGTTCTCACGCACCTTCTGTTATTCCTGCCCACCGTCTGTCATTCCCGCTCACCACTTGTCATTCACGCTCACCACTTGTCATTCACGCTCACCACTTGTCATTCCAGCTCACCACTTGTCATTCCAGCTCACCACTTGTCATTCCCGCTCACCACTTGTCATTCCCGCGAAAGCGGGAATCCACTGCCCCGTTGCGGTACTCGATCCCTGCCTTCGCAGGGATGACACGATAAGTCGGTCAGTCTAACGCCAATATCAATCTTTCAAATGGTCGTACCCCTTGGCTTCCAAATCCCTGACCTCGCCATCGTCCATCTCTATCTGCATTTTCTGCGTATCGGTAATCCTGCCGATTTTCGTAATTGCAACCGGCCCGTCCCAATATCTTAACAAATTCTTAAACTCTTGTGCCGAAAGAGTAAACAGCAGCTCAAAATCCTCTCCATCGTTAAGCGCCGAGCCAAGCGGATCTTCATTCCTTTTAGCCTCCTCGGATATCGGTATCAACTCAGCCTCTATAATCGCCCCCACCCCGCTCTGTCTGCAAATCCGGTTCAGATCGCTGCTCAACCCGTCGCTGATATCAATCATCGAGTGCACCTTCGCCGCCCCGGCAATCTGCATCGCCTCCCCGACCCTCGGCTCGAACTCCAAATGCCTGCCGGACCCAGACCCGCCCAGCGAACCGGTCACGCAGATACAGTCGCCAACCTTCGCCCCGCTCCTGCGCACAGGCTCGTTGCCCGCTACCCGGCTCAGCATCGCAACGCTTATCGCAAACGGATTGTCACTGCCCCAGCTCGTAATGTCCCCCCCGACCAGGGCACAGCCGTATTTATCTCCCGCCCGCCTAATCCCCGCGTGAAGCTCCTTCAGCTCCTTCTCCCCGAACCCCTTCGGAAGCGCCGTAGAGACAACCGCCGCCACCGGCTGAGTCGCCATCGCCGCGCAATCACTTAGGCTAACCGCCATCGCCTTATACCCCGCCTGCTCCAAACTCGCCTCCCTAAGATCGAAGTGCACCCCATCCAGCAGCATATCGGTAGTGATAAGCACCGACTCGCCCGCCCACCGAATCTGAGCCATGTCGTCCCCGATCCCGATAGGAAAATCAGCCGCGGCCAACTTGCTTTGGCGGGCAAACCACGCCGTAATCTCGTCCTCACTCGCACTCATCGCTGCCCCAATTCGCGCGTCCAGTACGCAATCTGGTCTTTCGCTTCTTTCGTTCCCGCCGCGCCTTCCGTAGCGTATCTGCTCGCTACCTTGGTAGCCCCGAGGCTGTCATACACATCCGTCTCGATTAAGGCGCAATGCCGCTTAAACTCATCAACGTTTAGCTCTGCTAACTTCTTGGTCTCCTTCTCGCAATACGCAACCAGCGACCCGACAACGCCATGCGCATCCCGAAAAGCAACGCCCTTGCCGACCAAATACTCCGCTAAGGCAGTCGCATCCAAAAACCCTTCGTCCAGACCCGCCGATATCCTCTTCGTATCGAACTGCGTATGCGATACAATAGCCGCAGCCATATCCAAACAAGCCTCGACAGTATCCGAAGCGCTGAAAACGTGAACCTTATCCTCCTGCAAATCGCGATTATACCCGGAGCACTGCCCCTTCAGAATCGTCAGCATCGCCGTCAAAGAGCCATACACCCGCCCCGTCTTGCCCCGAATCAATTCCAGCATATCGGGATTGCGCTTCTGAGGCATCATACTCGACGACGTGCAATATGCATCGTCAATCCGCACAAAACCGAACTCGTTCGTTGAAAATATTATCCAATCTTCGGCCAAGCGCGAAAGATGCGCCGCTATAAGAGCGCAGTCGAAGATAAACTCGGCGCAGAAATCCCTGTCGCTGACCGCATCGATACTGTTGTAGCTGATATCCGAAAATCCCAACTGCTTTGCCGTGCTCTTGCGCTCCAGCGGCAGAGTCGATCCTGCCACCGCACCGCACCCTAACGGCGACACATTGAGCAGCTCTGCGCAATTCTTTAGACGAACAAAATCACGCTCCAACTGCTCGACAAAACTAAGCACATAACAAGCGATAACTATCGGCTGAGCACGCTGCAAA
>DATEBC010000555.1:0-11282 GCA_035288065.1 Sedimentisphaerales bacterium
ACGTGGCCGGCGTCGATAATTTTCACAAGGTCTGCCACGTTTTGTACCGCGGCGCACAGCCCAGCGCCGAGGGAATGAAGAATCTGGAGAAGATGGGCATCAAAACCATTGTTAATCTGAGATCGTTCCATTCGGATCGGGACGAGATGAAGGGTGCGAAAATGGCCTACGAGCATATCACCATGAAGGCATGGCATCCCGAAGATAAGGAAATCGTACGCTTCTTGAAGATTGTCACGAGCAAAGATAATCGGCCCGTCTTCGTCCATTGCCAATACGGCGCCGACCGCACCGGCACAATGTGCGCCCTCTACAGAATAGCAATGCAGGGCTGGACCAGGGAGGATGCCATCGAGGAGATGACCGAAGGCGGGTTCGGCTATCACGGCATCTGGAAGAACCTCGTAGATTATGTCGAAAAGCTCGATATCGAAAAGATCAAGCGCAAGGCCGGGATTGAAAAATAACGATTCGCCTCGATGATTCTTTCCTGTCGCATCGGGGCCGGAGAAACTCGCAAATGGCCCTTTTCTGGGCTTTTCTGCGGCTTCTGGCGCCCTCAACCCCACTGTTTGCCTCGTTCCCGCCCCGGTCCTTGATGACTAATACACTTGGTTATTATACTGCTTTGCTGCTTTTCTGGGACTTTTTGCTTGACACGCGGCCTTCATTTCTGCTAATATCGAAGGTGTGTGCTGGCGGCTTTCGTTAGGAGGAGGCCATGCCAGGTGTGATTGTCGTGAGCGTTGTTCGGCTCAGGGATGAGGTATAGCCGTTCAGGAGGATAGTGTGTTATGAAGAAACCGGCAATTCTATTACTAATACTTGGCGTCTGTCCCGTTCTAAACGCCGGCACTATGCTAATCAGCGGGCTGCCTTCGCTGGTGGATACATCCGCAGGCCAGGCAACCCTGACCTTCGACATTACGAGTAACGGACAACTCGCCAACGATCACCTGTACGTGTGGACATACGCCCAGGCTACTCTTGACATAGCCGGCGCGACAAACAACGTCATCGCCGGCGCAATCTATGACAACAGCTCCAGGCAGTGGTTGGAAGATGATTACGGCATCGACATCAGCAATGTAACCTTGCCTATCATCTGGGGCGATATCGCGATCCCCGGCCCCTCGCCAAGGATGATAGTGGGGAATATCATCCGCGACCTTGGCCTTACTATCCCTGCCGGATTTGCCGGGACTATCGACGTCAAGGTATTAAGCGAAAACTCCGCCTCCGTCGAGGATACCTTCACCATAGAAGCAATCCCCGAGCCAACAACAATCGCCGTCCTTGCCCTCGGTGCGCTCTGCCTGCGACGACGAAAATAACAGTCTATCACTGCCTCAAACTGACCTCATCACCGATAGACTACAGCCGTAACCGCGGATGAAGAAGAGATAGACGTAATTCTGTCATTCCTGCGAAAGCAGGAATCCACTCTGCCATCTTGGCCCTTGCCGCTTTTTTCGCTGTATCTCCTTCGTGACTTGGTGTCTTGGTGGCTGTTCCTGAAACATGCCCAATCCCGCCGGGATTGACATTCCCGCTCCCTCCGGTTACGATTTCTCCCAATGGCAAGAGACTCAATAAACATACTGGGGATTGAGACGAGCTGCGATGAGACGGCCGCCGCCGTCGTCGCTGACGGACGCGAGGTAAAGTCGTCCGTAGTCGCCTCCCAGGTCGAGCTGCACGAAAAGTACGGCGGCGTCGTCCCTGAAATAGCCTCCCGCGCCCACATCGAGCAGATATATCCCGTAATAGTCGAGGCCATCGAGCGGGCGGGCATAACCAAGAACGATATCGACGCGGTGGCGGTAGCCAATCAGCCGGGCCTGACCATTGCCCTGGTAGTAGGCGTCACCGCAGCCAAGACCCTCAGCTTCGCATTGCAAAAGCCCTTGATAGCGATAAACCACCTGCACGCGCACCTTCAATCCGCGATGCTGGCGGAAGAGGAGCTGGATCTGCCCGCCGTCGCTCTTATCGTCTCAGGCGGACACACAAGCCTCTACGACTGCGAATCGCCGCTCGAATTGAAACTCCTCGGCTCGACCATCGACGACGCCGCAGGCGAGGCATTCGACAAGGTCGCCAATATCCTCAAGCTCGGCTATCCCGGCGGACCGGCCATCGAGAAGGCCGCCGCCAACGGTGACCCCAACGCAATAAAATTCCCCCGTTCGATGCTGGGCAAAGACTCGCTGGATTTCTCCTTCAGCGGAATCAAGACAGCAGTACTGTACCACTGTCGAGGCCAGGATATGAAGGGCGAGAACCGCGTCGATTCGATGACAGACCGGGAAGTCGCCGATATCGCAGCCTCATTTCAGGCGGCGGTGATCGATGTGCTCATCAAAAAAACCCGGCGAGCCGTTGATAGAATAGGCGCCAAAACCGTTCTGCTGGGCGGCGGAGTCGCGGCAAACACGGCACTGCGAAACGCCCTGGCCCGTATGTGCCAAGGCGCCAGACCCCCGAAAAAACTGCTCGTCGCCCCAAAACAGTATTGCACTGATAATGCTGTTATGGTAGCGTCTTTGGCGTATTACAAGTATCGGGCCGGCCTTTTTGCCGAATTGAACCTCGAGCCAAAAGCGACCGGCTAAGACACAAATAGGTCAAGACTGGATTGAACTGATGCGAGCAAAACGAAACATAGCCTTGCCGGTTGTGCTTGCGGCGATATTAACCGTCGCGCCCAATGTGCAAGCTCGACAGAGTCGCTTCAATGACCTGGCCCCACTACTGGAGCCGATTCGCGAAAAGTATGACCTGCCCGCCTTAGCTGCGGCGGTTGTTGTGGACGGCAAGACCGCCGCCTGGGGCGCATCCGGGTTTCGCAGATACGGCACGGGTGTCAAGGTCACCTCGGATGACAGATTCCATATCGGCTCATGCACCAAGGCAATGACCGCGACCCTCGTTGCGATGCTCGTTGACCGCGGCAAGCTGTCTTGGGATACGACGCTTGCCCAGGCTCTGCCCGAGCTGGCGGAAGATATGCACCCGGACTATCGAGCCGTCACGCTGCGCCATCTGCTGGCCCACCGTGCAGGCCTGGCCCCGTCGAGTAGAAGCTGGCCAAAGGGAAAGTCCTTTATGGACATGCATAATCTGCCCGGCTCGGCCACCGAGCAGCGCCTCGCCTACGCAAAAATGATGCTTGCACAAAAGTCCGAGGCCAAACCAGGCGAGAAGTACATCTACTCGAACGCCGGCTACTCAATCTTGGGATTGATTGCCGAGCGTGCAATGGACAAACCCTGGGAAACTCTCATGAGAGAGATGCTCTTCGAGCCGCTTCGGATGGGTTCAGCCGGATTCGGCGCGATGGGCGCCCGCGGCGGGATTGACCAGCCCTGGCAGCACAAAATAGAAGACGGCAAGCTGCTACAGGTCGAGCCGGGGCCACTCAGCGACAACCCGCCCGTATTGGGTCCCGGCGGAACCGTCCACTGCTCGATGAGACATTGGGCCGCCTTTGTAGCCGCACATCTGAACGGGCCGAAAGGCAAGGGAGGCCTGCTCGAACCGGAGACATTCAAAGTGCTGCACGACCCGGACTTTGGCGGAAATTACGCCGGGGGATGGCAAATAACGCATCGGCAGTGGGCCGACGGCAAGGTGCTGACGCACACCGGAAGCAACAATATGAATTTTGCCGTCGTATGGATGGCCCCCAGGCGGAACTTCGCCGTCCTCGTGGCATCCAACCAGGGCCAGGGAGATGTCGCCAAGGCATGTGACGAAGCCGCGTGGGCGTTGATCAAGAAATTCCTCCTCAAGGAATGAACGGAAAACCAAATGGATATGGAGTTCAAACCGACCGACTCTCTTTTTTTGACACGGATTTACACAGATTGACACTGTTTTTTATTTATCTTGGACTCCAGATGTCATAACTGTGCCGATAACAAGACGTTCCAGCGTGTTTTGAATTTTGAGTCTTTGGTCATTTGAATTTGTTTCGGATTTGCTTGCATCCGCTGAGGCGGATCGGATTTAGTATTTCGGATTTCGTGGCGGCCACGGGCCGCGACAGGTTAATCCGTGTCTAAAAAAACTCGTAGGGTGGGCTTCAGCCCACCAACTTCCCTATATGGAGGTGCACTATCAGGGCTGATCAACTAAAAGAATTGCTCGGCAAGGTCAAAGACGGCAGCATCGGGATCGATGAGGCGGTGGAGAAGCTCCGTCACCTGCCTTTCGAGGATTTGGGGTTTGCCTGCATCGATCACCATCGGCAGATCAGGCGTGGCTTCCCGGAGGTCATTTACTGCCCAGGCAAGGCCACCGACCACATCATCAAAATATTCGAGAGCCTCGCCGCAAAGGGCAACAATGTCCTCGCCACTCGCGCCGAGCCGGAGATATTCGAGGCGCTAACCGCAACCGGCAAATTCCCCAACGCGCGATACGAAAAGGCCGCCCGCGCCATTGTCCTCGAGCAGAAGCAGCTTGAGCCATCTAAAACGGTCCTTCCCATAGTAACCGCCGGCACCGCCGATATCCCCGTCGCCGAAGAAGCAAGGGTCACGGCAGAAATCATGGGCCAGCGAACCGAGCTGATTTGCGACGTCGGCGTCGCGGGGCTTCATCGACTCATCAAGCACGTCCCTCGACTCCAGCAGGCCAACGTCGTCATCGTCATCGCAGGGATGGAAGGGGCGCTGGCCAGCGTGGTCGGCGGACTGGTAAGCTGCCCGGTGATTGCCGTGCCCACAAGCGTCGGCTACGGCTCGAATTTCGAAGGTCTCTCGGCGCTACTAACAATGCTCAATAGCTGCTCATCCGGCGTAACATGTGTAAACATAGACAACGGCTTCTCAGCCGCCGTGACGGCAACACTAATTAACAAGAAGATTGAGGGAACGGATTAAGAATTTCTAGAATCAAGTGGGCCTTGTCATTGCGAGGAGGCCGAAGAACCCGGCCCGAGGGGCCCGACGTGGCTATCTCCAAACCCTCTACTTCTGGATTTCTTGCTTCGTTCTTTGGGGCCGGTAGCGATAGGTGCGATATTATCCCTGCCCCACGTGGGATATGACTCGATCGGGTCTGACGAGTTTTGCAATCCTCTACGTCGGGAATGAGGCGCGGTCTGTGGGGCGTCGAACGGAATTTGTAGTTGGGGACCTATTAGTCGCGGTTGTGGCCATGTCGCTCCAGTTCCGTTCGCGCCGCAGCAAGTAAGGTTGCTGTTGTACGAGTCACTGTGCTCACAAATGGCCCCGCCCACATCCGTTGAATTCGTAAAGCTTTCTCGTGATACTCGGCCGCGAGTTTGTAGTTTCCTTTGTACCGATACGCAATACCAATGTGGTTGTAGGGAGAGGGTAGAAGGATATGGTCTGGCGAAACTCTTTCCAGAATATCTATTGCTTTGAGGTAGTATTCAATTGCTCGGTCATAGTCACCGAGCCCTCTGTAACCGATACCAATGTTGTCGTAGTCCTCGGCCACGTGACGGTGATCCTTGCGCTTGAACGAGAGGTCAAGGCACAATACCGCTTCGTAACACTTGATGGCCTTCTCGTACTCTTTCCGCCGCCAATACTGCCGTCCCGAGTGCGTCAGCGAGCGTCTCTTGATTGCATTCTTAATCCAGGCCAAAACCATTCGCACGTCTCCTCATTTGGCGAGCGCCATAATGATGGCCACACCGCATCCAATGAATGAAGCTATCGAAAGGATCTTCCATACCATCACCATGCGTAGCATCCCCGCTCTCTTTGCTCGGTGCGCAGCGGATATACACCCCCCGCCAAAGCATGCAACAAAAAAAGCAATCTTCCACAGAGACATTAGCCACCTCTCTTTAGGGCGCACAAGCGCAACCCAACGTCACGACACTCCTGTTCGCTGTAGTCTTGTGCGGATCAATGTGCGTGGTGCAGGTTGGCCTTGGCAATGCCGACCAGAGACCTCAACGCAGCGTTCACCGATTGTTCATCGGGGAAATACTTGGCAACATCCGGCGAGAGGAGCACCAAGTTCGTCCCCTCTTGAAACCGCTTGGCATATTTGCCTCGCACACCAACTTTGAGTTTGGCCAAGTCGTATTCCGGCCGCAAATCGTCAACTATTTTCCTGTTATTCGCCTTCTTCATAATATCTTCGCTCTTTCCGTGTCGTCTTTCTTGCGCTAATGATCCGAATGTTGTCTCCGCGATTTGTGTGCGCGACCATAAGCACCCTCCCAGATCGCGACATTCCCACCGTGATAAAACGGTTTTCCCTCGCCGAGTGATCCGGGTCGGGATATGTAATCGAGAGAGCATCACCAAGAACCGATGCAGCCTCTTGGAACGACACGGCATGCTTCTTCAGATTGCTGTCGGCCTTTTGTGAATCCCATTCGAATTTCATAGTGGTATTCTACCAGATCGGTTATTCCAAAGCAATTAATATTCCTTTGTAACCTCTGGCTAAAGTCGATTGCATTGACTGCTTTACGCATTGTTTGTAATATCCTGTGCGAAACGAGCTCGTATGCAGTATATGGTAGGATGTGCTGTGCACACCAATTTCCGGTTATATTAAAGGTGGGCACAGCCCACCCTACAGTTTTTTTACAGTCTAAATCTGTGTAAATCCGTGTCAAAAAAATGCCGTGTCACGTTTTTCCTGGATGCTGTATTTGTTTCTTCAGTTCATCCGTGAGCATATCACTCAAATGTGGATGTGCCTCCACCAGGCGAGCGATATCGGCAAGGTCTTTTAATCGTTTGCTCTGCCTGCGACCCGGCTCGGACCACGCCTTTATCTTGCCTTTGAGAGTGTCCTCCAGGCAAGCCACTCTGAGCAAAATACCATTTACGTCAGCCGCAACGGCGCGGGTAGGGAAATCCCGATAGAAATCCTCAGTACTGAGTTGGATACTGACCGCCGAACGTCCCTTGAAGTTGATAGACCACTCAAACCTCTCCGGGCGAAATCCCGCATCCTCGAGCAGCGAGACGGTGCGTTCGACCACCTCAGCGACAACGACGAAGTCCACGTCCTGGGTCACCATCGTTTGTTCCGCCCAGTGATTCACAGCAACACCGCCGATGGCGCACCACGCCACGTCCGCCCTCTCAAGGCAGTCAACCAACCTCATTACGTCATCGGTCCCGCCGGAGGTCTGCCAGTCATAGAATTGCTTGCCCGTCATTTTTGTGTTCCGCTAAAACATATCAACCATATTATTCATGCATAAGAGCCGAACAACTTCGTCTCAATTATGCTGTATTTATATGATTTCACTCATAGGATTTTATTATTATAAACCTTTCCGGCTGCTCGTCAAATCCCTTATTGACCATATCCTGCATTACTTGTAATATACTGCCCGAAACGATCTCGTATGCAGTTGATAGAAACGATACCGAAGTTGAAACCACGTCCTGTAGAGGCACACAAGGGCGATTTCGGCAAGGTTCTAATCGTCGCGGGTAGCCTCGGGATGAGCGGGGCGGCTGCGCTTGCGGGCAGAAGCGCACTGCGAGGCGGGGCGGGACTGGTCCGCGTAGCGATCCCAAGAAGCATCCTGCCGATAGTGGCCTCGATAGAGCCGTCATATACCACAATCCCCTTGCCGGAGGACGACGCAGGCAGGATCTCCGCACAAGCCACCGCCCAAATCTTGAACGCCGCCGCCGATAACGACGCAACCGCCTTCGGCCCCGGCATCGGCACGAGCACAGATTTAAGAATCATCGTCGAAAGGCTCATAGAACAGGATGGTCTCAACTTGATAATTGACGCCGACGGCCTCAACAATCTTGCGGCCCTCGGAGACTGGCCCGACAAGCTCAAAGCAAATCTAATCCTCACCCCGCACCCGGGCGAAATGAAGAGATTGTGGCATCCCCTAATCAGAGAACCGCTCCCCGCGGCGAGGCAAGACCAGGCCGTGAAATTCGCACGGAGAGCGAAAGCGGTAATAGTCCTGAAGGGCGCAGGCACCGTAGTAACCGACGGCGAAAGAGTCTATACCAACAAGACCGGCAACCCCGGCATGGCGACAGCCGGCGCCGGCGACGTCTTGACGGGAATAATAACAGCGCTCGTCGCCCAGGGTCTTGGCAGCCTGGAAGCAGCAATCTTGGCCGTATATGTCCACGGCCGAGCCGGCGATATGGCAGCCAAAACCCTCACCCAAACAAGCCTAATAGCCACAGACATAATAAACCACCTCCCCCAAGTCTGGCCCGATTAGCCCGCACACCCGCGGTGCGGGCCATTCCCAACATGCGACACCGCCCCCGACACCCGTTCCGCCCGGTTAGCCCGCAACTTTACGTTGCGGGTCCTCTCTTATACCGAAGCCAGACTCCCCCAAATCCCTGAATTTCGCCCCCAATTTCTTCCCCCCGCCCCATTTTTCGCCGAAAAATCGACCTCTCCTCGGTCAAATAATCAATATCGAAGATCCCGTTCTTGGGGAGTCAATACTCAATAATCGATCAAATGTCTGTCCTCCGTCGTCTCATCCCTGCCCTACCCCAGCCATGATGGGCCGTGAGAGATATCAACTTTCATCGGGACGTCGAGTTCGATAGCGGTGGTCATTTTCTGAACGATCCACTCCGCGTGGCGGTCAACGTCTTTGCTGGGCAGCTCGAAGACCAGCTCATCGTGGATTTGCAGCACCATCTTCACGGGCAGGGCCTCGGCATCAATCTTCCTCTGGATGGAGACCATCGCGATTTTTATGAGGTCGGCCGCGGAGCCCTGGATTACCGTATTAACGGCCAGCCGCTCCGCCTGGGCGCGCTTGTTGGCGTTTTTGCTCTTGAGGTTATCGATCTTTCGTCTGCGGTGGAGAATCGTTTCGGCATAGCCGCGCTCCTTGACATCCTCGATAACGCCGTCCATGAAACTGCGAATCGAGCTGTATCGGGCGAAGTAATCGTCGATAAACTTCTTGGCCTCTGCCATACTGATCCCAATCGAGCGTGACAGCCCGAACGCGCCCTGGCCGTAAATAATCCCGAAATTCACCGCCTTGCACCGCGACCGCATCTCCTTGGTAACCTCATCAAGCGGCACGCCATAAATCTGCGACGCGACGAAGCTGTGAATATCGCGATCCGCATCAAACGCCTCCATAAGCGCCGCATCCTTCGAGAAATGAGCGAGCAGCCGCAGCTCAATCTGGCTGTAGTCGCAACTCAGGATAGAATCGGTTTTGTTGCCCGGCACAAACGCCGAGCGAATCTTTCGGCCCAGCTCCGTGCGGATGGGAATATTTTGGAGATTAGGGTTACTCGAACTGAGCCTGCCCGTCGCCGTGATTGTCTGATTGAAAGATGCGTGGACCCGGTTCGTCCGCGGGTCTATCAATGCACCGAGCTTATCGACGTAAGTGTTTCGCAATTTGCTGAGCGTGCGGTATTCGAGGATCAGGGCGATGACGGGATGCTCGGCGGCGAGCTCTTCGAGCACTGCAGCATCGGTGCTTCGCCCGGCCTTGCCTATGCGGATGGACTGTAAGCCGAGCCTGTCAAACAGCACTTCAGCCAGTTGCTTTGGGGAATCGATGTTGAATACCGACCCGGCCTGCTCGTAGATCTCGTCAACGACGGCCTTGAGGGCCTCGTTAATCCGGCCGGACATGCTTCGGAGCACCTTGGTATCGAGCGAAACGCCGTTGCGCTCCATTGTCGCCAGGACCGAAATCAGCGGCATCTCGACCTGCTCGAACAGCCTGTAGAGGTCCGGCTCCTTCTCAAGGCAAGCCTTGAAGTACTCGTATAATTGCCACGTAATATCCGCATCTTCGGCGGCATACTCGCAGGCGGCCTCGGTATCGACCATATCGAACGTAAGCTGGTTCCTGCCCTTGCCGATAAGGTCAAAGATCGGGATGCACCGGTAGTTGAGAAAGTCCATCGCCATAATGTCCATCCCATGTTTGCGGGCCGGGTCGAGGCAATATGAGGCGACCATAGTGTCGAAATAGACTCCCTTGATGGGCAGACCGGCGTTTTGCAGAACGAGCATGTCATACTTGATGTTCTGGCCAATCTTTTTAATCTTCTCATCCGCCAGTATCGGCGCCAAGCTGGGGCGGATCTTGTCGAGAATCAGGTGATTGGCGCCCAGCGGCGCCCTAATCGGCAGGTAATAAGCCTTATGCGCCTCCCAGCAGAAACTCATGCCGACAAGGTCGGCCCGCATAGGCAGGATAGCAGTCGTCTCGGTATCGACGGCGAAGAGCTTTTGATTCTTCAACATCGCCAGGAATGTCTCGAACTTCTCGTTGGTGTCGATTAACTGATAGTCGTGCGGGACATTCTTAGCTGAGGCAGGACCCTCGTGAAGCGTGAAGGGTGAAGCGTGAAGCGAGCCGTTTTTTGCCGCTACTTCATCCCCTCCCCCCTGAGGGACAAGCCCCCGCGGGGCAGGCCCCCACGGGGCAGGCTTACGGTCGGGGCTTGTCTTGGCGGGGGTGGTCTCTGCCGATTCCGCAGTTGTGTCGCCGGCGGGCGATAGACCTAATTGGCTCAGCAGGCGGGTGAAGCCTAACTCGGTGAAGATGCGGGCGAGCTTTGGTTTGTCCGGGTCCTTGACGGACATCCGGGCGTAGTCGATATCGATCGGCACATCGCAGTCTATCGTTACAAGCTCTCTGCTGAGATCGACCATATCCCGATTATTGCGCAGCGACTCGCCTCGCTTGCCTTTAATCTCGTCCGCGTGCTCGTACAGGTTCTCGATCGAGCCGTACTGCTGAATCCAGGCAAGGGCGGTCTTGTGCCCCACGTCGGGCAGACCAGGAACATTGTCCGATGTGTCGCCCTGAAGCGCAAGGGCATCGAGGAATTGACTCGGCGTCACGCCCATTTCTTCTTTGAGACGTGCAATGTCAAACTCGAGGTCCTGCTTTATATCGAAGGCCCGCACCCGCTCATCAAGCAGTTGCAGCAGGTCCTTATCCTTCGAGCACAGATACACGTCCATTTCCTCAGCCGAGGCCTTCTTCGCCAGTGTCCCGATGATGTCGTCGGCCTCGTAGCCGGGGACGCGAAGCATCGGGATGTTCATAGCATCAAGTATCTGCTCGATGCGGTCGATCTGCCCGGGCAGATCATCCGGCATCGCGGCGCGGTTCGCCTTGTACTGCGGATAAATTTTGACTCGGAAGGTCGGGACCTTGCTATCCATCGCGACAACCAGCATATCCGGGCGACGCCGCTGGATAAGCCCGAGCATCGCCATCGTGAAGATGTATGTCGCCTTAGTCGGCTCGCCGGATGGCCCGGTCAGCTCGCCGGTGATGCGGG
>DATEBC010000556.1:0-5694 GCA_035288065.1 Sedimentisphaerales bacterium
GTCTATGACGGGCAGGTCTATGACCACATCCGCTACAGGATGCGAGGCGGAGTCTGGCGATACGCGATGGGAAAGAATATGTGGAAGTTCGACTTCAACCGCGGGCATTACTTCCAGGCCAGAGACGACTACGGCAATAAGTACGATACGAAATGGGACAAGGTCAACTTCTCCGCGGCTATCCAGCAGGGCAACTTCGGCCAGCGAGGCGAACAGGCAATGTTCGAGGCGGTGACGTTTGCGATGTTCAATATGGCGGGCGTACCGGCTTCCAAGACAAGCTACCTGCACTTCAGGGTCATCGACGAGCAATACGAAGACGGCCTGCTCAATGCCGCTCACGCCGGGCTGACCACCAGAGGAACACAGTACGACGGCGACTTCTGGGGGCTGTATATGAACATCGAGCAGATGGACAACCGCTTCCTAATGGAGCACCAGTTGCCGGACGGCAATCTGTACAAGATGGAGAGCGGGTACGGCGAAAGGAACAACCAGGGAGCTGAGTCGGTTACTGATTTCTCCGACATCCGGACGTTCAAGGATACCTATGAGACGAGTCCCTCGGCAACGTGGTGGGAGCAGAACGTGAATCTTGCGCAGTTCTATAGTCACGTTGCGGTCCAGGAGGCCTCGCACCACGGGGATATCACAAACAAGAACCACTTCTTCTATCTGAATCCCGAGACAAACCTTTGGTCGCTCCTGCCGTGGGACCTGGATTTGACCTGGACGACGTACTACGGAGACCCTTCGAGCGATCCGTTCCGAAGAGAAAGCATATTCAGCCACGGCGCCTTGGATATTGCCAACAGGAATCGCGCACGAGAGTTCTGCGATCTGCTTTTCAATGCGGACCAGATGGGCCGGTTGATCGACGAGCTCGCGGCCGTTATTAACGACCCAGCCGGCGGCCTGTCCATCGTCGATGCCGACCGCGCTATGTGGGATTACCACTGGGTGGTCACCGATGCGGCCTGCTCTCCCTACGGATATCGTGACCAATGTGGCTCAAATAGAGCAGGCACAGGCAAATTCTATGAGGAAGCCGAACAAAGAGGATACCAGAGAAGCTTCGAGGGCATGGTCGAAGTGATGAAGGATTATGTGGATGAGCGACAGAGCAGGATGAGTTCGCTCGCCGGCGATTCAGGCATCCCGAATACGCCGGTTGTTGCGGATGCATCGGGCGGCGCATACCCTATAAACTCGCTGCGATTCACAGTCACGCCCTTCAGCGATCCTCAGGGCAACGCATTCGCGGCAATGAAATGGCGTATTGCAGAGGTTGCCGAGGGTTCTGAAGCGGCATCCACCGAGCCGGCCACAGTGCTTCTGCCTGAAGAGTCTTCCTGGAAATACTTTAAGGGCACTGATGAGCCATCGACGCCCGAAAACGCATGGCGAGAGCTGGATTTCTACGAGAATGCCAATTGGCTGGACGGAGTTACCCCCATCGGCTATGGCGAGACTTGGATTAACCCCCAGATAACCGACATGCGGTACAACTTTACGACACTATACTTCCGCAAGGAGTTTGAAGTTGATAGCGTCGATGCCTTTGATGAATTGCTCGTCGAGGCAAGGTACGACGACGGAGTCATAATATGGATTAACGGACTTTATGCTTGCAGCGGCAATGCACCTGCTACACAGCAGCCGTATGACGCCGACGTTGACGACATCGGCGAGTACCACAACTGGCGCACGGTTGGCACGCTGGACCCGGCGGCTTACCTCGTCGAGGGCAGGAACATCATCGTCGCGCAGGTTATTAACCAGGCTGCGAACAGTTCGGACTGTTTTTTCGACGTTCGGCTCACGGGCCGATTGACCGAGGACCCGCCTGTAACGCCCCCCAGTTATGGAGGTTCTCCCGGAAAATATGAGATCGAGCCGGTCTGGGAAAGCGAAGAGATGACGACTTATTCACCCGAGACATGGATACCGGGCAACGTGGTCAAGCCGGGCCACGCGTATCGTGTTCGCTGTCGAATGAAGGATAATACCGGACGCTGGAGCCATTGGTCGGACCCGAATCAATTTGTTGCCGGCGAGGCCGTCTCCGCGGGTATTCTGGATGATCTGCGAATAACCGAGGTGATGTATAATCCTCTTGACGCGGACCCGTCGAAAGGCGAGCTGAACGTCAACAACGATGAGTTCGAGTTCATCGAATTAAAGAACGTCGGCGACGAGGTTCTGGACTTGAGCTACGTATCTTTTATTGAGGGCATTACGTTCGATTTCAACGAAAGCGATGTGACAAGCCTTGCTCCGGGCGCATTTGTGCTGGTCGTGAGGAACCAGGCCGCCTTCGAGTCACGCTATGCGGGTCTGTCGGATATTATCGCGGGCCAGTATATATCGACTGATTCGCAACTGTCTAACAGCGGGGAGACTGTGCACTTGGCTGATTTGTGGAATGGCACTATCGTGAGCTTTTCGTACAGTGACGATCGGGGCTGGCCTTTGCCGGCGGACGGCAGCGGGCACTCGCAGGTTCCTTTGAGTTCTGCGATTGCCGGTGAGCCGCAAGGCTCTCTTAATCACGGCGGAAACTGGCGGCACAGCGCCTATATCGGCGGCTCGCCGGGCCAGGACGACCCGGAGCTTGCCGCCTCGGTAGTGCTCAACGAGATAATGGCGCATACCGATTACAGCAATCCTGCGCATCCCGAACACGATTCGGACGACTGGATAGAGCTCTATAATAAAGGCCCAAGCGCCGTCGGTCTAAGCGGTTGGTATCTCAGCGACAATAAGGAAGAGCCGGCAAAATGGGCAATTCCTTCGATGAATATCAGCAGCGGCGGTCGCGTCAGCTTCAACGAGGTTGACGACTTTCACAACCCAATAACGACGGGTTTCGGCCTGGATAAGGCCGGCGAGGAGGCGCTGCTGAGCTATCTGCCGGGGACCAGTGAAGACCGCGTGGTCGATTACGTCAGGTTCCAGGGCGAGGAGAATTTCGTATCTCTCGGTCGTTATCCCGACGGCGAAGCGTATTGGCTCCACCAGTCGCCGTCTCGTGATCTGCCGAATAACAGCGGAGTTCTCGATGTTGTTATCGATGAGGTGATGTATCATCCTGTTGACGCGAATGAAGAATACGTTGAGCTGTATAATCCGACGAGCGGGCGCATATATCTTGAGAACGGTGCCGGTTCGTGGCGTTTGGACGATGAAGATACTCAGGGCTACGTGTTCGACGCAGGCACCTATATTGATCCCGGCAAGCGACTGGTGATCGTCGGCTTCGACCCTGCAACAGAAACGGCCCGGCTGAACGCCTTCATTGCAGCCTACGGCGCCGATACTCTGATACCCGGCGTTGACATTGTAGGCGCGTTTCCCGGGAATTTTTCCAACAGCGGCGAGCGTCTTGCGGTGAAGCGTCCCCAGGCGCCTGACATTTCCGGCGATCCGGTCTCGTGGGTCATTGTGGATGAGGTGATTTACGGGGATCTGGCGCCGTGGCCCGTAGAACCGGATGGGACCGGCAATGCTCTGCAGCGCATTTACGCCGACGAAGAACACAGCGGCAACGACCCGGCGAACTGGCGGTCCGACGATCCGACCCCAGGCCGGTAGTTGTCAACAAGTATGCACCGTATTGCAGATTGGCACTGTTGCAAATCTGGATTCCCGCCTGCGCGGGAATGACATAATGTGGCGCGGGAATGACATAATGTGGCGCTGGAATGACATAATTGGCGCGGGAATGACATAATGTGCCATCGGACGCGAAAAGACGCAGAAGACGGCCTCGGTTACCGTGTGAAGGACCCTTACGAAGGATGAATAGAATACTCCGACTTGCCCGAATCATTTTGGCGGCGCTGGCGACAAGCTTATTGCTCGCAGGCGTCGCTGGGGCAGTCTGTCCGGTCGGTGATCTGAGCAGAGACTGCAAGGTTGACTTTGCCGACATTCGTCTGTACGCCGAGCAGTGGCTGAACGAGAGCGGATGTTTCGACCCCGACTGCATCGATCCAAATTGCGCCGATTTGGACGGCGCCGACGGCGTCAATATATTCGACTTCGCAATTCTGACGCGCAACTGGCGGCGGGCGGGCCATCCGATTATGATCAACGAGCTCATGGCGTCGAACAGCTCTTTCGAACAGGACCCGCAAGGCGACTACGACGATTGGCTGGAACTCTACAACGGCGGGGCCGAGGCGTTTGATGTCGGCGGGATGCATCTAACCAATGACATCAGCGAGCCAACGCAGTGGCGGATTCCCGACAACGTTTCCTACTTGACCACGCTTCCGCCCCACGGGCATCTACGGATATGGGCCGATAAGGATACGGGTGATTCGCCGGGCCTCCATGCGGACTTCAAGATCGATGCAGACGGCGGCGAGGTCGCCTTGTTCGACAGCAACGGGACGACTCCCGTTGACAGCGTCGCCTTCGACGTGCAGGGGACAAACATTTCCTACGGCCGCTACCCGGACGGCGGCAGCAGCTGGAGATATTTCGGCACGCCGACCCCGGCGGGAATTAACGATGGGGCCTATGCCGGCCTGGTTGAGGACCCGCAATTCAGCCACAAACGCGGCTTCTACGATAGAACGTTCACCCTTACGATAGCCTGCGAAACGGAAGACGTCTTGATGTATTACAGCACCAAAGGAATTGAGCCGGGCGTCTCCGACGGGCGCTATTATTCGGGGACGCGTTACACGAATCCATTCCCAATCAGCGAGACGACCTGCCTTCGGGTCAGAGCCGTCAAGGCCGGATGGAAGCCGTCGCCGGTCAAAACGCAGACATATATTTTCGGTGCGGACGACGCGACCAAGTCGCTGCCGATAGTATCGCTTGTGGGCGACGAGGAGGAGACATTCTACGAGCCGGACGGAATTATGGCGATTGTGGGCGGATACTACAGCGGCGGAGTCTGGACATCCGACGGCCCGGATTCTTACAACAACATCATGCAGCGCGGGATGGCTTATGAGCGCCCGGTATCGTTCGAGTACTTCAACACCGACGACGGCTCGGACCTCCAGGTCGATTGCGGCATAAGGGTCCACGGAAGCGAGTGGATACGTCCTCGTTATTTGCGCTGTGAGGGGGACCTGCCCTACGGGTGGACCGGCGACTGCAAGATTGCTTTGCGACTCTATTTCCGCAGTATGTACGGCGAAAACCAATTAGAATACCCGATGTTTCCTTACGGGCTCGATAAATCCGACGCAATTGTCCTTCGCAGCGGGCACAACGACAGGGAAAATCCCTTCATCAGGGATGAACTGCTTCGGCGTCTGCACATGGATATGGGCAGCGCCGTAAGCACGGGCACACACGCCAATTTATTCATCAACGGGCAATACAAAGGCTATTACAACCCCTGCGAACATATCAAGGACTCATTCTGCCAGGAGTATTACAACAGCGACGAGGAGTGGGACGTGATGACGATGAGCGGCATCCGCGACGGCAACCGGACATCGTGGGATGAAATGATAAACTACGCCCGCAACCACGACCTGACCAGCCCGGTTCACTACCGGGAGCTTGCAGGACGCCTCGATATCCCGGCCTTTGCCGATTACCTGATCTTGCAGCTTTGGTGCGCGAACTGGGATTGGCCGAGCAACAACTGGGCTGCGGCAAGCGAACGGTCGGATGAAGGCATCTGGCCGTTCTTCACCTGGGATGCCGAGGGCGGGCTGACCA
>DATEBC010000557.1:0-4053 GCA_035288065.1 Sedimentisphaerales bacterium
ATTTTGGCGACGTTCTTCTCAAGGCCGCATCGCTGAACAAGAGATTCGAGAAATGGCAGTCCGCCGGAGGCTGGCGACGCCGCCTTCGAGAGCAAATCCGGGCGACCGTCGCTGAGAGACTTGTATTCTTTGGCCGCCGCGGAGAGTTTGTTCAGCTCGGCCTGCTTTTCAGGAATGACACGTTTGAGCGTAGCTATCCTGCCCTTCGCCGGTTCAATGATCAGGCCGAACAGCGACCAGCCCAGAAAGAAAACCGCCAGTGCGGCGGCCAAGTGCTTTTCTCTTTTTGTCAGGCGTATCATTTTGGCTCCCAAATCCTCGTCGATATTAGAATCGTAAATTGTGCAAGACCCGAATCCGTCCGTCTCTGCACGTCCTTCACCTCGACCCGCTCAAAACCATCGACCTGCTCCAAGCATCGCTGCCATTGATAGACCGACTCGAATGAGTCGCAAGTGCCCACAATGCGCACGGATTCGTCGGCTATCAGCAAATTGTCAACTTCGAGACTGGCTTGGGACGGAGCGGCCAGACTGATAGCCCGCAGGACTTGAAGCGGACTAGCGCCCGCCGGACTATAAGAATCGCCAAGCTGATGGTCCTTGCGAAAAGAAGCAAGCTTCTGCTCCATCTGGGCAAGCGGGCTTACAATGTTCTTCTCCTGCGGCAAGGCGGCGGCGAACGTCTCGTGTATGCGGCTTTTCACGTCTGCATAAGCGCCTTCGAGACGCCAGAGCTGTGCGAAAAGGCCTATAATGAGTAATACGATAAGCGCGCCTGCAAGGACCGAATACGTGACAATTTCCTTTTTCACGTCGATGGGCGGCGCCGCGGCCTTGACCGCATCAAGGAAGTTGACGCCTTTGGTCTGACCGGGCGCCAGGGCCCTCAAGGCAAGGCCCTCGGCAACATAATATGAGAAGCCCGCCTGCCGGCCCGCGAGATTCCGCAGAGACGACGTAGGAATAGTCACGCGGCAATTCAGGTCCGATTCAACGAGCGGTCTGAGCGAGTCGTACTCGCCGAGGTCGATAAGTAGAAAGACCTCGGCGTCGCCGTCTATCGCCTCGGCGAACGCCTTATGCCAGGTAATGCGAATCTCCGATGCGATTGTCTGGGCCAGCGTTTGAACCAAATCGGCGTCGCCCTTCGAAGGCATAGTGATTGGGATGTTCCTAACCATCCGGACATCATTGTCGGCGGTAACGGCCAGCGTCAGAGAGGCGTCGTAGAAATACACAACCGCAGAGCGGCCGCCTCTGATTCGCGGATTGTTGACGGCAAGAGCCAGAAGAAATGCGAAAACAGGCGCCTCGAAAAGCCGGCTGCGGATGTGCGCATCGCCCAGCATTTCCTGCTTCTCGTTCAAACAGGTCTTGCTCACCGCGGCGGTGAGGACGGAGTATTTGTCGTCGCCGCATCTGTTGGCTGAACAAACCTGAGCGACAACCTCATCCGACGAGATGGGAAAGCTGTTTTCCAAAGCAGTCCAGTCTCCGCGGCGAAGCTGCTCGAGACCAGCGGCGTCCGTTTCGATGTTGCGGAAGAAAACGGCATCGTGAGGCATCGAGACCGCGACTTCGGCGCGTCTGTCAAAACCATGATCATCGAACAGCGAACGAATTATATCGCCCAGCGAGTCGGATGCGCGGCGGGTCGCCGTGCCGAAGACTTTTTCAACCCTAAAACCGTCGGGCGTGCCAAGAATTTGCGCCGCACGCAAATGAGCCGGGCCAATGTCAATGCCGATACATCGCTTATCCATTATGTTGTCTCCAAGTCAAGGTCAAAGCTCCTTGTATTGAATTATTTCGAGTTTATTGGCATCTGCTTTTCTTTGAATCAGCGCAACTATTGTCTGGTGGCTTCCGGCCGCACTGCCGCGGGAAGTGACTTGGTAGTAGTTGTCCTCCGGGCGCACCGTGGCGGTCTTTCTTATGGCCTGATACGCCGCAGTGGTCATTCCGGCTATGTCGCGAAGCTCCGTAAGATTGCTGAAGGGCTTCTCCCGCCGACGGCTGACAATCATCCGAGCCAACGCAGAATCCATCTCCTGGGAGAGGCTTTCAATCACAAGTTGCGATGCGTTGTTGATGTTGATTTTGCCGTCTCCTTTGACCGTTACATAGTCGCGGATACGGTCGAAGACCTCCGGCGTTATTCCCTTAATCAGCAGCAGCTCCTCGGTTGTATCCAGAGGCGCATTCTTGGATCGATACGGCGGATCGAGGTCCCTGTAATAACCCGACTCGGCGCCCCGATTATCGTGTGCTACAAACGCCAGAGAAGTCGTCTCCTCGTCGCTGTCGGTCCAGTCGATGATCGCAGGGACAAGGCCGTAGCTAATCGGACCGGCCTGCAAATCCCCGAGGTTGAGCAGATCGATAAGCCGGAGCGCCTGGTCTATTCTGGTCCTGTCCAGCGCGCCGGTGTTGGTCTTGAGAAGATTGAGATTCAGCTTGCCGCTCTCTTCGCAGACCGTCACTAAGCAGGTCCCGTCGTCAAGGGCAATCTCTTTTTCGCCGGCCAGCAGGCTTATCAGGCCCCATCGGGCTCCCTGGGGGCGTTTCAGAGCCGCCATCGCAACGTTGAGGCCCGCCTCGGCGCAACTCATCGCCTGCGCCGAGTTCCTCAAGGCATCCGCTGCGAGAAGGCTATCGCGAGACTCACGGTTGAAGCTGAAAAGCAGAACGCCGAGCATTATGATCGTGCAGAGAACGACCACAAGAATAAATCCTTCTCGCTGTTTTCTTGTTTCGCCAAATCTCATTACTTATCCGCCAACGCTGTCATTTTGCCTTCTCTTGCCTGCCTGGATTGAGACAATATACGTATGCAACGGCGCTGTAAGCGCATTTGCGACCGTTTTGGTCTTCACAAGCGATACTGATCCTTACTGCGCGAGGCAGTTTCTTCTTCTGCGCGAAATCCCAGTTGTCCAGCCACTGCCGGCCGTCGAAGAATGCCGGCTCGATATGCTCGAGACCTTCAATGACCGGCGAGAACTCTCTGTTTGGGGAGAGGTTCATTGGCGTCTCTACAAATCTCCTCTGACTGACAAGCAGCGTCCGGGCGCTCTTGTCGAATTTATATACGACGTCGAACAGGCCGTCTCTGCCCGCCTCTGGCGGGTCGAGCCACCGAGCAGTAGTTACCAAATGCAGGATCTCGCCATTCGGCAGGTCGGAGCCGCCCTTGAAATAGCTGACCGGCTCTTCGCGGATGCCCTGTGTTTTTGGAATCGTCCTTGCGGCCGACGCAGGGGAATCATCGTCGCCTCTGGCGTAGGAGCAGCGTATCTGGCGAGTCATCTGCTGCAATAAGCCGCCGGCGGACTCGGACGCCGTCATCATGGCTTTATAGACGTCGGCCGATTTTGCCGTCGCGAAGTAGCTGCCATAAACCATAGAGACAATCGAGACGACTATCGCCATCGCAACGAGCGCCTCGATCAGAGTAAATCCGTTTTTTCCCACTTGAATAGATTCCTCGACTGCGCTCGGAATGATAAAGAGTGGACTTCTGTATTTCATCGCAGTTTCCCGTCGGCAACACAGGTTGACATTTGCAGATGCTTTCGGCCGACGCCCTGATTCCAAGCGACATCGACGGAAATCCGGCGCAATCCGGCCAACCCCGCCTCGACTCCCCGATACGCCGGGGCAAAATCGCTCACCTCCGTCCGCCATCGAAGCTCTGAAGTGTCATTCTCCACGACGCCGGTATCGACGCCGATTTCAGGGTATCCGAGGGCCAGAGTCTCGGCGATCTTCTCCCGGGCCAGAAAGACGGCCTTGGAAGTTGCCTCGGCGCTATCGGCCATCGTTATGCTGATCAGGTGGAGTCTGAGTAGGCCCAGCAGGGAGATTGAGACCACCGCAAGCGCCGCAAGGACCTCAACGAAGGTAAAAGCAGCCGCGGTCGTTCTATTAGTCTGCACCGCCTCATTTGCCGGCTTGTCATTGCGAGAGCCGCCGAAAGCGGCTCGTGGCAATCTCATGCTTTCAAGAGAGAGATTGCTTCGTCGCTCCGCTACTCCTAAGAAAATGGACA
>DATEBC010000558.1:0-5603 GCA_035288065.1 Sedimentisphaerales bacterium
AAAATCTTGTCAAGCTCCACCCCAACGCCCGCCGCATCCCACGTTGCAACATGCTCATACATAATAGCGCCAATCAGCAGAGATTTTCAATCTATATCCGTGTTAATCCTGTGTCAATCCCTATGGGACCGTGGGTCCGTGTCGAGCAAAGACCGTGTGAATCCAATTCGGAAAATGGGCGTCACAGCATAAATCGGCCTATATCAACCGCGCACCGGCGGAACTTCTCCGCAGGAAGCGTCACCGTTTGCCATTTGGGGCTGCGCCGTTTCATATACAGGCGATAATCGTCCAGCCTGATACAGAAGAACAGATACCTGCTCGCGCCGAACTCGAAGACGTCCCTGCCGTCGAAATCAACATCGACGTTCTCAATTCTGTACGCAAAAATGAACACCGCCTCGTGCCCGGCCCCCAAGACCCCCAGCCACCTGCCCAATCCATCGACGTCCTCGCGCGTCACCCAGCACTCGAAGCCGGTCAGCTTCTCAAGGCTCTTCCCGCGAAACTTCCTGCCCTTTACCTCTGCGATGATTGTCCGCCCGTCGCTCGGGTACAGCAGAAAGTCCGGACTCTTGACCTTGCCGCGCGAAACTATAGCCCTCCTGTGCTCATCGGCCGCGACACACTGAATTCCATTATCCCTCAGCCAATTCTCAAACGCCTGCTCGTAATGATTCGGCGAATAATCCTTCATTTGGCCCTCTGAACATCCGGCGCTATGCGCTTCTCAAAAATCGCCGCCCGGCCCCTTGCCCCACGATGATATCTCTATCATATTCCCATCCGGATCGCAGATTATACCACATCGCTGTCCCCAGGGCACGTCTTTCGGCTGGGCGACGGCTCTCGCCCCCGCCTCGACTAAACGCTCAAACTCCTCATCAACGTCGTAGAAATCATTCACGTCTATCGTAAGCGAAAAAGTCCCGTTCAGCCCGCTCGGATGCGTCACATCCTCTTCCAGAAACTCGGGCAGCATCGAACGGGCAAACATCCCCAGCTCAATCCCCTCATGCTCGAACAACGTGTAATGCTCCCCCTCAGTCTTGACCTCCACACCTAAAACATCCCGGTAGAACGCGACCATTTTACCAAGGTCCTTCACGAATATCCCAATCATACTGAATCGAATACCCATCCGCACGTTCCCCTTTCTTCTCTTCCCCCAACCAACAGCTATCAGTCCTTTTCAGATTTTAGCCCGGACAAAAACTCATTGGCATCGACACATTCCTGCTCACCGGTCGCCATATCCTTCAGCACAATCTCGTTACGCTCCACATACTCCTCGCCGACTATAACACACTTCTTGGCATTCTGAGCTACAGCATCCTTCAACTGTTTTGACAGTCCGCCACTTTTGTAACTGAAACCGGCGGATCGGCCGCCTGCTCTGACCTTCCCGGTAATCTCGTACACCGTTGACCTGAAAACATCGTCAACACAGGCAACAAAGAAGTCGAGTTTCGGCTTCGGAATCCGGTCATGCAACAGTCCCCTTTCCTCTAAAATGATCTCCAACACGCAGTCGCCCATACCCATACCGGTTGCAGATACCGCCGGCCCCCCAAAATCACGCAGCAAGTTATCGTATCTGCCGCCTCCGCAGATTGCCCTAAGCTCGCCGACAATATCATGAACCTCGAACACCACACCGGTGTAGTACGCCAGACCGCGGACTACGCTCGGGTCGAAAACACAGTAATCCCGAACATCCATATCGTTCAGCGTCGCAAATACCCTGGCCAACTCATCCTTCGCGTCTCGAACGTGGTCATCAACAGCAACTACCTCATCAATCTTATCAAGAGAGTCAATCGCCATGAAATCCAGTATTCTCCGGACTGTAGCCCCGTCGGGAACTTGCTCGGCCAGCAGCTCCTCGAACGCATCGGGCGGCAATTTGGCTCTCTTGTCCAAAACCGGGTACAATGCTTCGAGGGCCCCTTCGGCAATTCCCAACGCCCTCAGAACAACCGCCAACAGTCTTCGGCTCGATATCTTGGCCTTGATGTCACTGCTTGTCAGACCGACCTCACGCAGATAATCCAGAGTCGCAAAGACTATCTCTGCATCAGCTTCACAGGCGTCGCTCCCGATAATATCGATATTCCACTGGAAGAACTCGCGCAGGCGGCCCTTTTGCGGGCGCTCGGCGCGGCATAGCCTAGGCACAGAGAACCACTTGATCGGGCGCGGCAGCGAATTTATCTGCTGGTTCACCATCCGCGCCAGCGTAGGCGTTATCTCCGGCCGAATTGCAAGCTGCCTGCCGCCGCGGTCCTGAAGGCTGAAAAGCTGCTCGACGATCTCATCGCCGCTCTTTATCTGATACATCTCCAGACGCTCGAGGATAGGCCCGTCGTACTCCTCGAACCCGTTGCGAAGCGAGACCCGCTTCCACCCGTCGATAATCCAGTTCCGCACCGCCATCTGAGGCGGATAAAAATCTCTCGTACCCTTTACCTGCGGTATCTTCATCTCGCGGCTACCCCTCTTGCGACCAGCCGTTCCTTATCCTTCGCAGACCCGCCGCCGGATATCGAGCGGATCCGAGACCGATTCTTCCTCGCGTTCCGCAGTCCGGCCCTCTTCGGCTTTTCGATCTTGTTGTTGTCGAACTTTATCCTTATGTACTCGGCCATTTGCTTATCGTCGGTAAAGTGCAGCTCGTAGTCGTACTCGCCCTCGACAAAATCACAGTCCTTATACTTATATTTCCTGCAAATCTTCGGCCGTTTGTCGTAAACCATGCACTCGTAGTCTTCGTCCGAAAGATGCCTGCACTTGTTCTTGATGTTGATATACCAGTCGCCGTCCTCGACGAAGACGGTTATACCCTCGTGGCAGAGATACCACCTTATATCGTCATAGTCCTGCTTATCTTCCGGCGTCTCAATCGGCAGGGCAACGTATCGGCAGCAAAGCCCGACACATTCCCCACATTGATTCTCTTTAGCCATTACCACAAACTCCAATGCTACTCTGCGAAGTATGCCACGTAGCACGAGACATCATCGCTAATACCGCTTCACCGCCTTTGCTACTCTGCGGAGTATGCTGCCGAGTATCCCTTGAATTCAGGATTCCTGTCCCGCCACGGGCGGATGTTCCATTTCACAGGAATGACATAGCGAAGCATCGTGTGCTTTACTATAGGCGCCGCGTCGGCTCTCGTCAAGAATACTGTTCTCAACAGTTGCAATTTTCTCAAGACTTTGCTATCCTCATCGCGTTGACATTACAAGGTTCAGACTATCAGAGAGTATGCTATGGCTGACAAGGCCGGTCACAAATCGAGCTTCCTCGTCCTGCTGCTCATCGCGGCAACGTCCTGCCCGTTCCCGGCGGAATCCGCCCGTGGCGGGCCGAATTCCCGGCGGAGGACCGTGTTCCTGGATACTGAATTTCAGCGAGGATTTCTCCTCAGCCACCCTGATTCATCCAAGGGGCGGGCCGTAGAAGCCGTCCTTGATGCTTTTAGCAGCAACGACAAGCCTGTCTGGCGTCTGTGCCAGTGGGCCACGAAGCGCTCCTTGGCCGGCGTCAAGCCCGCTCGCAACAGCCTCGGCGACGTAATCTACGAAAACGAGGGCAAGAAAGTGCTCGTCGCCGGCCCGAACTCGCCCAATGCGGACCTGATTCTCGAAATCAAAGGCGATTCGGAATACGGGCAGGAGGCAAGAAAACCAGGCCGGCCCTGGCCGCATCTGCTCGTTGAGCAGGATGCCCAGCGTATCTATACGCTGGACGCCCTTGATGCGATTGCCTTGAACATCGGCTTTAGGATTCTGCACTGCAGGAAGAATATGCCCGCCGCAGATTACAATCCGGCCCTCCACGCCGCCCAGTTCCAGTTGTTTCTCATCGTAAAGAATGTTGAGGCCGGCTCGAAGGATGCCGGCGATTACTTCTGGTTCGGCGTGCCGTTCTTCGACAGCAGGAGCGAAATCCCCCCTCCTTATATCGCAAAAGACGCCGGCAAAGATGATGCAACCGGAAAGCTAATATACACAATCGACGGCAGATCCGTAAACAGCACCCCACCTATAAACGGCGGGTGGATAGAGATACAACAAGACCTCCTGCCGCACATCAAGAGCGGCTTGAGAGAGGCCGTCAAGAGAGGCTGCCTCTCCGATTCGGCCCCTGAACACTACGCCGTGGTGAATATGAACCTCGGCTGGGAGATACCAGGCAACTTCAATGCAAGTGTGCAGATTCGAGACTTCAATATCTTCACCATCCTGAAAGGCGGTTAGCACTCTGTCAAAGTTGATTTTAGCGCCTGTCATTGCGAGGAGGCCGAAGGCCGACACGGCAATCTCAAACCTTGTCGAGCGTAGGAGATTGCTTCGTCGCTCCGCTCCTCGCAATGACACCTACAGTCTCAGTATTGACAGGCTACCAGCGCGTCCACAGCCGCCAAGTATGAAAGAGAAAGCTCGACTCCTGAATAGGCAGCCGCTTACAAAGGACAACAAGTGAAGCCAGCCAAACTACTCATAATAATGGCCGGCATCGTCGTTATTGCGGCATCCGCATCAGCAAGTCTCGCTGAAAACTGGCCCCAATTTCGAGGCCCCACAGGTCTCGGCTATACGCAAGAAGAGAGCTTACCCATAACCTGGGGCGGCCCGGACAATAAAAACGTCTTATGGAAGGCGCCGCTCACTGGCCAGGGCCACGCAAGCCCGATCGTCTGGGAAGATTATGTCTTCACCTGCACCGTCCAATGGCCGACGACCGTCACCAACTGCGAAAAGGTCATCCCCGACCATCATCGGCGGCCATATCTACCGCCTTTTCAGGCCCGATCGCCTCGAATGCCGTGAGTTGAAAACAGGCAAACTCATATACACCGAAAAGATGCCCGGAATCTCCACCGCATGGGCAAGCCCCATAGCCGACCCGCAAGGCAGACTCTTCTTCGCAAACGCAGGAAGAAGCTACGTAATCCAGACGGGCACAGAGTTCCGCACCCTCGCCGTCAACGAACTGCCCGAAGGGAACCAGCCCTCGCCGGCCGCTGCAAACGGAAAACTCTTCCTCGCAGGAACGGAAAACATCTACTGCATCGCCGCCAAAAACTGAACCCGTAGGGTGGGCTTCAGCCCACCTTCGTTTGCTCCATCTGCAAAATCAGTGTAAACCTGTCCTGAGCTTGTCGAACGGATCCGCGTTAATCCCTATGGGACCGTGGGTCCGTGTCTAATAACTCTCTGTGCCTTCGTGCCTTAGTGGCGAAATCCCCCATTTCCCGCGATTTCCCCGACCATAGATGCAAAAATATCTTCAAGATGAATGTCGCGGATGCTTTTAGCTCAAAGTGACCGGAATCTTAACTCTGCTGATGGATGAATCAATGTCTGCTTGAGATTTTCAGTTCCAGCACGGCGTAGCCGTCGATCTCGAAGTGCTCGACTGCGATTTCGACCGTTTTGTCTGTTTGCAGCTCAAATGTGCCCGTATCGCGCGTCGGGCCGTGCCACGTCCAGTTGTCGATTATTGCCCGGCCGTCAACGGCGAGGCGTATTCCGTCGTCGCTGAGCGTCGCAAACTCCCATTTCCCGGCTGAGAGCGGCAGGCGCGTCTTGGCG
>DATEBC010000559.1:0-3883 GCA_035288065.1 Sedimentisphaerales bacterium
TGAGCGAATCCAGCTCCTTCTTCGCCCAGCGGGACTTCATAACGTTGCCCGTCTTCTCATAATGGCTCACCAGCATCTCCAGCACCCGCTGGTAGGCCTGCCGTTCGATCGCCACCTGCTCGATCAGGTCCGCCTCAGCGGCGCTGCGAACCTCGACCGTGGACCCCGTGCTCCCGCGAGGCGCTTTGAGCTGGCCTCTCCCCCTATCGACGCCTTCACATCCTGCCAATACGTTCAAGAGAACAACAAGCGCCGCCGTCAAAAATATCCTTGCCATAATGGCCTCCTTTCAACCCTATAGCTCAACCCATCGCTCCTGTATCACTAATCAATTATCAATTATCAATTACCCATCATCGCTAATCACTCATCAGCCGTCAAGAACAAACATCCAAAAATAGTACCGCGTTTCACAAGTCCGGCGACTATACTGTCATTTCGACCGAGCGAAGCGAGCGGAGAAATCTATTCAGACAGCCGAATTCCGCCTCTTCCATAGTTGTCCCATTTATGAAAGCTGGTAATAGTCCGGCCTCGGCACAGCCTGTCAAATCTGCCCGCTCTTATGGAATTTGCCTTACATCCCGGCTATCGAGCAAATATACTGTTACCGTTGTCTGAGAGCGTATGTGAGAAGCCGTTCTGTCGTGGCATGGGCATCTTGCCCATGCGTCGCAGGGCCATCCTGGCCCTGCAATGGTCTTTTTCCTACGAGCGGGCTTCCTCGCGAAACGCACGGCCAGGATGGCCGTGCCACTTTTCACACACGCTCTGAAAGAAGCCGTTTACAATCAAAGGAGCCTGCCGATGGCAAAGCAATGGACCGCAGACGAAATCCTCGGAATGGGCCGATCGTATCAGTCGGCCTGCGTTATCACAGCCGCGGCGGAGCTTGACCTCTTCTCCGCCCTGGAGGCCCGAACAATGAACGCCGAGTCCCTGGCCCGCCGGCTTGACTGCGACCCCCGCGCAACAACAATCCTGCTCGACGCCCTGGCTTCACTGGGCCTGCTGACAAAGCGGGATTGCGATTACAGCATCCCCGCAAGTCTGGCCAAGCTGCTCTGCAAATCAAGCCCCAACAATGTAATTCCGATGCTACGACACACGGGAGCCTGTTTGCGGAGGTGGGCGCAGCTCGCTCAGGTAGTCAAGTCCGGACGATCAGCCCAGCGCATTGCGGGCCTGCTCGATCAGACAGCCGAAACAGAGGCATTCATTGGAGCTATGAACAACGTCTCCGCCCCCGTAGCCGCCGAGGTCGTCGCCCGCTTGCAGCCGCTGGAGTTTACCCGCCTGCTCGACGTTGGAGGGGCATCGGGCACCTGGACTATCGAGTTTCTAAAGACCGCCCCCAAAGCCAGGGCGACAATTTTCGACCTGCCCGACGTAATACCGATGGCTAAGGAGCGATTGACCCGTGCCGGCCTCATCGACCGCGTCGAGCTCGTCGCAGGCGACTACTACGAAGACGACCTGCCCGCCGGTGCAGACCTCGCCTGGCTCAGCGCGATCGCCCATCAGAACTCCCGTAAGCAGAACCGCGACCTCTTCGCCAAGGTCCACGCCGCCCTGACCGAAGGCGGCCACGCCGTCATCCGAGATATAGTTATGCACCCGTCCCGCACGGCGCCACGGACGGGCGCGATCTTTGCCGTTAATATGCTCGTAGTAACACCCGCCGGCGGAACATACACCCTCGATGAATATACCGAAGACCTTCAAAGCGCCGGCTTCACCGGCGTTACCCTCGTTCACCGCGATGAATTTATGAGCTCCCTGATCCGCGCAAGAAAATCGTAACGAGTGCTACACAAGCGCCTTTTCAAAGGCTTGCACTTTGGGTGGTTTCTTGCCTTTGGCAGGAATGATTTTGTGCCCTTCCTGTTTGAGGCGAGCAGCCTGGGCCTTGACGCCGCCGGGGTATTTTGGATTCAAGCTCCCGTCGGCTTTAATCACCCGCCAATACGGGGTGATACGCGTCTTGCCAGCCAGGCGGTCCTCTTCCGCCGCGCCGGAGATGATCCACAGAAATATCCCCGTTGTCAGGGGACAAGTTGAATCCGCCTTGAAGTCCTTGGCGAGCTTGTCTCTTATCCGGTTCACGGTGATGAGCTTGCCCTTGCGGACCTTGCGGACCTCCGCATCGACGAGCAGCGGCGTCGGGACGAGCACCCTCCTGCCCCCGAACCTTTTTTCCCAGCTCGCCGGCCCGCTAACAACCTTGGGCAAACCCGCAGGCGGATTCTCCAGCTTCTCGCGCCAGCTCTTGCAGGACTTGAATTTCTCGCTCATCCTGTCGCCTCCCTTGACCGGGCTGCTCAGGGCCAAAACTTACGCAGGTAATCGATGCTCTTTTTGGCGATAGTTTCGGGATCGGGGTCGTACTTGAATACCTCGACGCTGAGCCACTTGTCCCACCCGATCTCCTTTATCGCCTCTGCGATGGGGGCGTAATCGACATCTCCCATTCCCGGGCCGTAGAGATTCGGGTCGTTGACGTGGAAATGGCCGATGTCTTTCGCCCTGACCGACCGGATTATATCGCCCACCGCCGCGCCCTCCGAGCACATCGCCTTGACGTCCAGATGAATCCTAAGGTTCGGATGGTTGATCTGCCGCACCATTTTCATACCCTCGGCGACCGTATTTATGAAATTGGTCTCGACCGGCGAAAGTGGTTCGAGGCAAATCGTCGCGCCCAAATCAGCGGCCTTGTCCAGAACGCTGCTGAGCAAATCGACCGCCCGCCGCCAGGCCCCTTCTTTGGTCTGCCCCGCAACGAGGCTTCGCTGTTTCGGAGACCCTAAAACCAGCACGTTGCCGCCCAGGTCGCCGCACAAATCAATGAGGCAGGACAAGTAATCCCTTGTCCTGCCCCATATTGCATCATCCGTAGTAGTTATATGCAGCCCGGCTGGTCCTGCAAAGAGCCAGTGCAGGCCGACTACCTGCAAACCATTGCCCTCGACAATCCGCCGAACCTCTTTACGCTGCTTGGCCGAGACCTTATCCGCCGATTCCGCTAACGTAAACGGCGCTATCTCAAGACCGTCATACCCCAGCCGCCTGACCGTCGAGCAGACCTCGGCCATTGGCCGATTCTCGAACATCTCATTACAAAGGGCAAACTTCATCAGACTTTATCCGGCACCACAAAAGGCTCACGATAGTTGCGCTTCAAATACATATTGGCCCACTCGCTGTATTCGCCGACATACTGCTCCTTCTCGGGGTCCATCGTCAGCATCGGTCCGAGCGTAAGCGGCTCGGCAGTGAGATCCACTTCGTTTGCCGCCAGGTGTGCGAGCATCCTCTCTAAGGAATCCATCATTTCCGCATTATCGCCGATGGCCTTCTTGATCTCATCAACGGACATCTTCTTGCCGAGCCGATACGACGTGTTGCCCATGTGGCACAACGCGCTGGAGAGGTGGCCCTTCTCGATATCAGCGTTCAGGTCGCTGACCTTCCGGCTGCGAACCGCGTCGATAAAGTTCTGGTGATGTTCGCCGCCGCTGCCGGTAAGCTGCTTGACTTTCTTGTCGTCGTTGTCATATATCCAGCCGCCTCCCTCGCCGGCCGCGTAGTAACCATTCTCGCACTGCACCACCACGCCGATCTGTGTGCCGCGGAAATTATCCATTCCCGTGTCGCCCTTCTTGCGAGGCAGCCCGCGAACCTCAAAAATCAGCGGGGCGGGCTTGTAGTCGAGGTAAACGATCTGTGTATTGGCGGTCTCACCGGCGTCGTTCACCTTGAATCTGCCGCCAAAGCTGGTCACACGCGGCGCCAGCTTCGGATCGCCCAGCGCCCACCGCGATAGGTCCATCTCGTGAATGCCCTGGTTGCCAAGGTCGCCGCAGCCGGTGTTCCAGACCCA
>DATEBC010000560.1:0-3942 GCA_035288065.1 Sedimentisphaerales bacterium
TTCACATCTATCGGGAAGATATCCGCCGACGAGATCGAGCAGATAAGCGGCGGGCTGTTCCGCGAGCAGGTCGATGTCGCAATCAACAAGCTAATCTTCGATTACGACGAGTTCTTCATCTTAGGGCCGGTCTTTCCGCACGAGGTTGTGGGCTTTTCGGGCGGGCACAAGTATATCTTCCCCGGCATCGCCGGCGACGAGATTATTCATTTTTTCCACTGGCTCGGCGCGGTGGTGACCAACCCGATGATCAACGGCAACAAGTGGACGGTGACGCGCAAAGTCGTGGAGAAGGCCGCGTCGTTTATCGAGATGCCGCACCAGCTTATCGCAATCGTCGCCCTGCTCGACGAGCTAAAGGGCATCTTCCTCGGCGACTGCGTCTCGGCGTGGGAGAAGGCGGCGGACCTATCCAGCGAGGTCCACATCGTCTATAAGGACAGGACCTACAATACGATTCTCGGGCTGGCGCCCGAGATGTACGACGATATATGGACGGCGGGCAAGGTGATGTACAAGCTCGAGCCGATCCTGGCCGACGGCGCAACCCTGATTATCCACGCCCCGCACATCACCGAGATTTCCTATACGCACGGCAAATGGCTCGACCAAATCGGCTATCACACGCGGGATTACTTCCGCACGCGAATGGAGCAGTTCGCAGGCATCCCCCGCGGCGTTATCGCGCATTCCACCCACGTCAAGGGCATCGGGACATATATCGACGGCGTCGAGAAGCCCCGCGTCAACGTCGTCCTTGCGACCGGCATTAGTAAGAAACGCTGCAAAAGAGTCAACTTAGGCTACATGGACCCGGCCAAGATAAACATCGCCGACTACGAAAACCGAGAAGACGAAGGGATACTGGTAGTCGGGCACGCCGGCGAGGTCCTGCACCGCCTCGCCGACGGCTCAATACCGACAATCCCCTCGAATACCAAGAATCAGGCCGACTATTAGGGAGTTTTGGCAAATTCAAACCTGCGTTTTGCGTTATTGGTCGCCGGCGGGCGGCCTTTTATTGATGTTCAATAGCAATCCGCCATCGGCGGACTCAATAACATGGCGGCACCCGCCTCGGCGGGGTCATTCCGGCCTTGAGCCGGAATCCGGCTCACCTCGGCGGGCAAGACTGGATTCCCGCTCCACCAAGGGCGGATGTGCCATTTCGCGGGAATGACAATCTCAAAGGCCGACCGTTCCTCCTAAGCGTTCAACCACCAATAGATGGTCCCGTTTGGGTTATGCGCACCAGGGGCGTTGCCTGTTGAGCTTGCCGGAGAGGATGCTCTTTGCGATGATTACGTCTTCTCTGACCTGGAAGTCGAACATTCCGGCGCAGATAAAGTCGGCGCCGTTTTCGTAGGCGTACTTGAAGGCGTCTCTGGGGTGGATGGCGCCGGCGGCCATAACCTTGTATGCAATCCAGGGTTTCTTGACGCTCTTCATAAACTCTGCTGTTTTTTCGGGCGTTTTCGACCAGGTATTGTCGTTCTCCGGCTGCCTTCCCGCCGACCAGTAGTTGTGGCTGTGCAGGGTCTTCATATAGAAATCGAGGTCGAGCCTGGCCTTCTCGCAGGCTATGGGGACTTCGATACTGTGGCCTCCGACGCCCGCGAGCGCCCCGTTCTTCTTAATGTAGTCAACGGCTTTGCCGAGGAGATCGACCCTGCCGCCGGCTACGAAACTATCGGCTACGCCGCCGTGGACATAGACCCCGATCGCCCCGTTATCGATGGCCGCTTTGGCCTCGGACGTGGGGTCGTCGGTAGTCATCTTGACCTGGGCGATCCACTGGAGCTTTCCGCCTCGGTCGTTCCAGTACTTGTTGATGATCCTGATGCAGTGGTCGTCGAGCCTTAAGATGGCGGTGTTTATCCCCACCTCTTCGGAAATCTCAAAGGTCTCTATCACTTTCTCGTCGGTGAAATAATTGCTCAGCAGCGGCGAGACGTAGATTAAATCCCTGCTGTGGGCAAAGCCGCTGATGAGATTTCCGCCGCCAAATAGCCTGGTTATGGTGACGTTGCCGATCTTGCCCATAGGCAGGCCCTTGATTTCGCCGGACGACGCGACGGCAGCAGGTTTCTTCGTTGCCTGGCCCAGCAGGGCCTTATCTTCAAAGCTCAGGCCCAAGGCCGCGCCAGCGGATGCGGCGACGGATTTCTTCAGAAATTCCCGTCGATTCGTCTCCAGCGACATGATTTGCTCCTTCTAATACAGCTTAAGAATGCGGTTATAAGCTCAGGGTGCATTATAGCTTGATTTTGTCAGTGTGTCCATCGGGGAATTGTGCGGGAATACCCCGGCGCCCCTATGGGACAGGCTTACGCTTGGGGCTTGTTGTTTTGCATGTGGGATGTCGTATGTCGTATTGCGTATCTCGTCCCGGCGCGGGGGGATTGGGTTTGATTGGGTTTGTTTTTTTGAGTGGGGCGGAGGTGGTTTTTGTTCGTAATTCTTTGCGGTGGCGAGGTTTGCGTTGGTTTTTGGGTTTTGGGAATTGGGTTTGTTTTGCGTAATTGACTCATAGGCACAAAGGCACAAAGGAACAGAGGAAATAGCCACCGAGAAGGCAGAGAACACAGAGAAATAGGCCATTGGTAAGAATAAAGGCACGATGGCGATGAATTCGCGGCAAGTTAGGCCAAATAGGCGGTTTGCGAGGATACCCATGGCACAAGTTTGGGGTTGGGTTGACATGAATAGGGCCTCCTTATTTTGTATCGTTCATTAGTTTGATGTATATTATATGATATTATGAGTTAGATGTCAAACAAATTTTAACCACGAATCTACACGAATTAGCACGAAAAGTGTTTAGACACGGATTAACGCGGATTGACACGGATTTTTGAGTCAATTATGGAAATCCGGCTACGGCGGGGTTGTTTGCGGGCGAAGGGGTGATATACTCGATGAAGGCTGTTCTGGAAATCGAAAAAACACGTCTTACGAAAAACGGGCCGGGTAGATTCTGCGTGTGCAAACAAGTTGCACACCCTACAAGGCTTAGATTATGTCATTATAAGCTTGCATCGTAGCATTGTTGTGTTACAATGTGGTGTTGTACTTGCCTTCCGGTAGGCAGGAACGGGCAAATGCTACTCTGCGAGGTAGTTCGCTACGAAGCACGAGAAGGCGGGTAAGTCGTTTGCTTCGACGGAGTTTAGCCTGAGCGGAAGGCGAATGGGCTCAGTTAGGCAAAAAAGTGAGATTTTCAGGCAAAGAAGCAGCGTCTTATATGGATAGGAAACCGAAGTTCCGCATCTTATGCGGATCAATCTAATTATTGTTCGCGAGATACACATGAGGAATTTGCAATTGAGAAGGCCAGTCTAATGATTACGACAACACTTTCTCAGCCTGAATCCCAACTCGGAACCGAATTCACGGCATTGCTTGCCTCAGATCGCCCATATACGCGAATTATTTTCGTCTCGGCATTCACTGCGTTGAGGACCATATTGCGATTGCGCGAAGGTATGCTCGCTGCGGCAGACGCGGGAGCAGCCGTTCGTTTGACCGTGGGAATCGATCTCGGCGGAACAAGTCGAGAGGTATTGGAAGAACTATCGCGATGGGGTTGTGAGGTGTTTGTATATCACAACCCAATACCGCGTGCTACTTTTCACCCTAAAATCTACTTATTTGAGCGAGAATGGGATTCCACACTGTTCTTGGGGTCTAACAATCTCACAGACGGCGGACTTTACACGAACTACGAGGCGGCCACCCGCTATGTTTTCAATTTCCCCGCTGATGCCGATGAATACGAACGTTTGTTGCGACCAATAAGGTCATTTCTCGATCCCGCGGGGCCAACTGTCTGCCGTCTTGATGCCCCGCTGATCGAAGTCTTGTCAACTCGCGGGGCTCTCACCACCGAGATTGAGGCGCGTCGAAGCCGTCGCGATAGGGTCGGACAGCCTCCGTCAGATG
>DATEBC010000561.1:0-10394 GCA_035288065.1 Sedimentisphaerales bacterium
GCGCACCCTCGGGCGCGCTTGGAGTTTATCGCTTTAAGGCCACCGGCATATTCTTCCAGGGCCTGTGGCCGCGCCATGCCGGAGGCCGAAAGCGGCAAACTCATTGGCAAGTATCGGCAAAGCAAAATCATTATAACTGCCTCAACCTCAGTAGGTTAGTTACGGCACCCATAAAAAACGTGCACAAAAAACAAGAAGTTGACGGTTTGTAGTACAGAGAGTACAGAGAAAAGGCTGGGGTATTGAAATCCGCCTACGGCGGAGTTGTTTGGCGGGCGATGGGGGGATATACTTGATGAAGGCTGGTTGAAAGCGATGAACGAATTAGAATGGAGAAGAAAATACAGATGACTGTCCATAGGTCAGTCAACGACTCGGCTTCCAACGTATCAAGGCGCATAATGACATCGTGCATAAACGTCATCGACCCTCGTGCTTCGCAGCAAAGCGCCGCTTCGCAGAGTAGTATTTGCGTTCAGGCCGTTGCTCCACAGGACCCCTTGCGGGGCTAACGGTATCTCTTTCATGATTGTGTGCCACATCCGCTCCTGTTGCGGACGTCCCTGCTTGCCCTTACAAATCAAAAAGGAGGAGGCGGACACGGTTAATTTCCCCCTTGTTCTCTCTTGGAAAGACTATTTTTTTTGCCTTAAGAATATGCCAGAGTACCCCTTGGCCGGTGTACCAAGAGTCATCTCAAAGATCAGCTGGCAGATTGGCATACCGGGAGTTAAACGGATACTAACCGGGCCATGATTACATAACTCCAACTGGAGAGGTCCCTCAAAACCGGCGTGGATTGTTGGTGCAGTAACATGCACCGCTAAACCGAGTCTTGCTAACGAGCTTTTTCCCTCCACCCTTGCAGCAATTCTTGAATGATTTGGAAGTTCTATCGTTTCGCGTGTCCAGGCGAGAACGAAAGCCTCAGGCGCCAATACATAACCCTTGGCAGATGAGATATTTATGCTTTTGGTATATTTGTCCCTAAACTCAAGATACTTGAACTTTGGTCCTGGTGTAATGATTTCACCTCTGGTTTTGTCAATTTGATCGAACGACCAAACTCGAAGCTGCTTTGCTAAAGTCAGATCGACAGAAGTGGAGCTATACAGAACTGGGTCTGGTTTCGGCGTTATTTTAATTTGCCGGGTAGCCAGGAATATTTGAATTTCGCGGTCTGTTAGTATCATTTTATTCAGGAAGTATTTGGTTCTTATTCACCCAAACTCTCCAATATCCCGAAGATGTCTCTTGAGGAAATTCAACCAAGACATTGTTATTATCTCTGGCTACCTCGGCTGCTAAAACATGATTGAAACCAGTTTGGGCAGCGCTTAAAAGAACTTCAGCGCTATCCCCTGCTGCTGTTGTAATATAGGCAATGCGCTCAGACCCAATAACGCTTCGCACAATTCTTGCTTTTACTCTGCTCATCAAAACTCCTTTTCTTTCATAGCCCTTTACATCTCAAGTCATTAACAAGCTATATATTTCTTCAATTTGCCAGACTTGATGTATGCGGCGTTTTTTTACCGCTGTCTATTTACCAGAAACCTGAATTGACGTCAAAGCATTTTGTTAAGACAATGTTGAATCCATAGTTGGAGGCTGTAAGAAGCAATGGATTGGACTGAGTTAGTTTTGGTGGGCTGAAGCCCACACTACATTACCGGGCTAATTGAGGACGGCATCTGTAGGGTTTAGTTTATCGGGGTTTAGGCTATTTGTCAGGTATTTTCCGGGAAAAGAAAAGGATTCCGGAGACAGGAGACAGAATACAGAAGCCCCGCCCACGGGTCCCATTCGACGATGCTCAGGACAAGGGCGGGGCTAATCGGGGGGTCGTGGGGGAAGCAATATCGAATATTGAATGGTGAAGTTGAGATTGGCGCGTCGCTGCGCTCCTCGCAATGACGGACGGGGGGGTGGGAGAGCGATTTCAGATTTCATATTGATGAGGGGGGGTAAAGGGCCTCAGTGACGTTATCGGAACTATAGGGGTTGTAGGGGTTGTAGGGGGTGTGAAAAGAATGTAAACGGGGCTGGTTTTTTGTGGTAAAAGGCTGTTTTTGGCAAAATTTTCGGGAATTTCGGAGAATTATCGTAACTTTTGGGGGGCTAAGGCGTCTCTATATGGTAGAAACGCCGGGGAATTTCCGGTCCGTAAGAGCCGCAAGAAGAAACGGCGGCGGGACCGGGGCGGTTCTCTAAAATTTGCACCATCACCCTCCTCCGAAAGGCCGATACCACAGGGTCGGCCTTTTCTATTTCTATTGATTGGACCGGCGGCTAATACTATCATATCAGCCTATGAAGATTCCGCTAACGAGATACGGGTTGCCCCAGGTGGTTGTCTATCCTGCGATAGCGGCTGCGGCGATGGCGGCTGCGGCGATAGGCGCAAGGAACCTGCTCGGCCCCTGGGCCTTGTTTGCCATAGAGCTTCTCCTGGCTGGTTTTCTGATATGGTCTCTGAGTTTCTTTCGCGACCCCGAGCGTCGCTGCCCTTGCGAGGGCAATTTGCTGCTGGCGCCGGCGGACGGGACGATAACCGATATCGAGACCGTTCAGGAAGATGATTTCATCGGCGAAAAGGCCATTCGCATAGGGATATTCCTCAGTATCTTCAGCACTCACATCAATCGCGCGCCGTGCAACGTGAAGGTCGAGAGAATCACGTACAAAGAAGGCAAATGCAGGAACGCCATGAATCCGGAGTCCGGCAGGGTCAATGAGTCCAACGACTTGGCGCTCGTGCGAACGGACGAGCCAACGGACAAGCTGATTGTCCGACAAATCAGCGGGGCAATCGCGCGAAGGATCGTGTGCGCTGCCGCGGAGGGACAAGAATTGGCCGGGGGCGAGCGATTCGGGATGATAAAGTTCGGCTCACGAACGGAACTTTATTTGCCTGTCCGCGAGAATGCCAGATGTCTCGTCGAAATAGGCGACAGGGTCAAGGCGGGGTTGACGGAACTTGTGAGGTACGAGTAATGCCAAGACTGAAGACTGAAGCTGCAAGAAGAAGCCTGCTCCGCCGGGTGCGAAGGCAGAGGCTCAACTACATCACGATCCTGCCTTCCCTGATAACGATCCTTAACGGAGTATGCGGCTTCACGGCAATAATTTACGCAGGGAAGGATCCGAATGAGAGCGTCGGGCCTTACTCCTGTTTTGGCATAGCAGGCTATCTGATTATTTTGGCAATGGTCGCGGATATGCTCGACGGTCGCCTGGCCCGCATGAGCCAGAACACTTCGAGTTTCGGAGGCCAGCTCGACAGTCTTTGCGACATAGTGAGCTTCGGGGTGGCGCCGGCATTTTTGATGCTCAAGGTCCTCGAGCACGAACTTGTGCTGGTCGGCCTGGGCGACGAGCAATTGCTTCACCGATTTATTTGGCTGGCCGCGGCGGCGTATATGAGCTGCGCGGCCATACGATTGGCCCGGTTCAACGTTGAGAACGAGGAGGATGAGTCGGCCCACATGAGCTTCATAGGACTGCCGAGCCCTGCTGCGGCCGGAGTAATAGTCAGCCTGGTAATATTCCATCAGCAAACACTGCCGGAGGTTGCAGACAAGAACGCCGCCATTTACGCCCTCTGCGAAAGCGCAATTATGTACGCCCTGCCGGTCGCGGCGATCGGCGTAGCGATGCTGATGGTCAGCAGGTTTCGATACCCGCATCTGCTCAATCAGTACCTGAAGGGCAAGAAACCTTTCGGACAATTGATAAGGGTGCTGCTGCTGCTTGTTTTTGCGTGCTGGCAGTTTCCGGCGGCGTTGATGTTCGTATTCTGCGTCTTCGCCGCCAGCAGCGTTGTAAAGAAGGCGTATTACAGGATAATCAAAAGCCAGTCGCTCGAAGCCGTTGCGAAACTCCAGGGGCCTGAATAGAAGCGGCGCTATGCAGTCGCCTGCGCCGGCGTCTTGGGCTTCTTCTCGGCCTGCGCTTGATTCATTTTGTAGAAGCGCTCGACCACTCCCACCAGCCGAGCCAGAACCTGACGACCTTCCGGACTCGCCTCCAGACCGACAATCTGAAGCCCGAGATAAATGCTGTCGCCGTCGGCCCTGGGCAGTGCATTTCTAATCTGGGCATTGAGCACAAGCGGCGTTTCATAAGGCAAAGGCGTAAATCGAATACCGATGAACTGACCCGTCCTGAAGTGAGGCTCGCCGGGTGAGCCATCCCCGGGGTCATCGAGGACAATCTGTGCCCCGCCGGCGGAAATGTCAACCAGTCTGCCCCGCGCGTAGCGGCCCTGGTCGCCGCCGGGTGTCGAGGGCGTCCCGCCCTCGGTCCGCGGGCAGGATGCCCGCGACACTTGAGGCGTCTGCCGGCTGGGCGGCGCTGCAGGGCGCCCATCGCCGGACTTTCGGCGCCAGAGCGTCACGTTTACCTTGAGCGACTTGGGCACTTCAACGCGGAAATAGCTCCTTCGTTGAATAACCTCGATCTCTTCGGGCACCGCCAGCACAAGCGTTCCCCCGGTGTCGGCCCCGCCGGGGCGGGCCGGCTCAAGGCCCACCACGGTCGTGTCAAACACAAATTTGCCGTACTCGTATTTGAATGACACCCCGACCGGCTGATTGATGTTGATGTTAATCGGATGCTGCTTGTCCTGGGAGTGCATTGTCTGCACGCTCAGCTTGCCGGCTTCAATCGCCGTTGCAAACACCTTGGCAACGTGCCATTTGCCCTTGGACAAATAGGACATAATGGCCGTGACTTTGTGCTCGATCGCGGTCTGGAGAATCTGTTCGGTCTGCGAACGGTCTATCATCACAACTTCATTCATGCCAGCCTCCCCTGAAAAGCGGCCTGGATCCGGCAGCCTGCAGTACAGCCTGGCGCCGGCGCCATCCCGGGAGGTCCGGTAAGGGACGCTGCCGTAAGGCGTGCCTGGCGGGCCTTGCGGCGCCGGACGCGCGGCGGCGGCTTCGCAGGCCTCCTTCGAGAGCAATGACAGGCCGTAATCGAGCGGCGGACCGCAAAAAGGCAGCGATGATGCCACCGCGTCCTTGAGCGAAAGACAAGCCTGTTTCAGCCTCGCAAAGACCATTATTGCGTATCCAATTGCTTCGCCCGGGCCCCGGAAACACGTTACAACGCGCCGGCAACCAGGCGAACCCCATAAATACATACAAATACTTTCGGCCAGAAACAAAACCAGTTTCACATCAAATTGCCGGCAAGCCCCATTTTGAAGCAGCAGTGTATCAGTCACGCCCCATAATAGCCGCCCTGTTATTCCGGGTTGTCCTTGCCGAATTTTGATCCTGCCCGGCTCGGTCGGGCGGGGGGGCAACCGCCGGCCTTTGCTAAACAGCCGCTTGCAAAAATGGTTCGCTGCGGTTAGTATTGTCAGCATATATGGATACAACCTGGAATCCGAAAACCGCTGTTCGCGCCAAGGTGGCTTTTCTGGCAATTTTCGTTGCAGCCCTGATTTCGGCTCGCCTGATAGTCGCCCTGAGGTCCGCCGTTGTGCTGTCGGAGCCGATAAGACTGGCGCACACGGGTCTGTCGGTGTGTATGCCGCAAGGCAACGGGTGGAATAGCGCACAAAAATGGGAGTACAAACAGGACGCATTCATCCTGTTCGGAGCTTTTGCTCCGGGCTCCTCCAGGCCGACCGCCTCGGCCAGATGCGATTACGTATTCCCCAACGAGATCATCGACCTTGCAAAGCGTTTTGAACGCCGGCAGCGTGAAATCGGCGGCGAGATTGTGGAAAAGGGCCAAATAAAAAGCGGCCTTGTCACTATCGACTGGGTCCGTATCGAGCGGGCCGATGCCTGGTCCAATTGGATATTCGGCACGGCGGAACTGCCCTACAACCGGCGCATCAATATCGAAGTGCGCGAAAGCGCCGCAGAGGTGGATCTGGCCAGGGACGTTTTCAAAGCCATCGCAAAGTCTCTTAGCATCACGGACAGCCCCCTGATCGAAGCGGCGGCCACAGTCATCGCCCAAATGAAAGATAAGGGCCTGGCCGGCTCGCTCAATAACAAGAACCGTCAGGGCCTGTTCCTCATCGGGGACTGGAGAAGGCGGATTATCGGATTCACCACGGACATACTCATCGACACCGGCGGGGCAAGTGAGCTGAATATAGAAGCTATGGGTCTTTACTACACCAGAGGCCCTTTCCTCCACGAGGAGATGACGTCTTTTCAAAGCGACAACCGTTTTGACCGCTTCACGTGGAAGACAGAGTCGGTAGCCGCCGAGAGGAGCAGCATCGAGATCGTCCTGAAAGATGAGGGACTGCTCACTGTCACTAAATCCGGTGAGCCAAACGGAGCAAGCAGCTATCATACAGGCGACACAGCGGCGCCGGAGGTCTTGCTCGAGCAGCTCCTCGCCCAGATCATAGACTGCGGCATCGAGGAAGCCCTCGTTGACGTGATTACGCCCGATGCCCGGATTGTCCCGATACATATCTCGCAAATCAAACCGCAAGATACTACTGCTGATCAGAGCGACCCGTATATGATCAAGCTGATGCCTCTGAGCGGCCGGGGGTTCTTTCAATTAATATATCTCGACAGCCAAAAGAAAATATCGAGAACTGAGCAGCAGAGTTTCGAGCGAATAGAAGATAGGTATTACTTCGATCGGGCCGAGCCCGAAGATGCTGCAAAACTCTTCCCCGAACGCTCCGAGTTCATCCTGCAAAGCGATAAGCTCAAGCAGTACTTAGACGAAATGATATAGCCGGGCAGGATCCGTTCGCCCCCCAGGGGGTGCCGCAGGATGGAACGAAAGCAACTGCCTTCAGGAATCAAAGATGGAAGACAAAAAAGCCGCAGCAGCTTGGGCAAAGCGATATCCCGCCTCTAATGCAGCCTTGATGTTGTTGACAGGGAAGGCGCCAAGGGACGGCCGCCGTAAATCCCGCCAGGGACGCCTCGCGGCGGCGTCCCTGGCGGGACTTGCGTCGCTGATGCTCGCGGCCTGCTGCTTCACGGCCCTATACCTGTTTTCGGGCGGATGCCTCGCCGGGCAAACAGGAGCAACTCAGGTCAATTCCGTCGATACACAAAAATGGGACGACTTGAAACTGTGGTATTCCCGGCCGGCTCAAGAATGGACCGAGGCCCTGCCTCTCGGCAACGGACGGCTGGGGGCGATGGTCTTCGGCGGCACGACTTTCGAGCGGATTCAGCTCAACGAGGATACTTTGTGGGCCGGTCCCCCCGTGCCGCAGGACCGCGTTGGGGCCTATCAGCATATCGCCGAGGCGCGAAAGCTGATCTTCGAAGGTAAATACTCAGAAGCGCAGGGGATTATGCAGCGCGAGGTGATGGGCCAGCGGATCTCGCCGCGAAGCTATCAGACCCTGGGCAATCTGACTATCAGTATGCCGGACGACGACAAACCTGCTTCCGGGGCAATCGCTTTGACTAAATGGCGCCGCGGCGGCGAGGACGATGCTTCAAACGGCAAGTATGTTACGGCTGATTACAACGATTCGGGTTGGTCGGAGCTGGTTGTCAAGGCCGGCAGGTTTGCACAAGGCAATCCCTCCGTCGAGCCGAACAGAAAGGCCGTCTTTCGCAGCCGCTTCGAGATGTCGGCAGAGCAGCTTGAGGGCGTCGGGCGTTATCTGAACCTCGGACCTATAGACGACCAGGGAACAATATATCTCAACGGCAAGCAGATCGGCCAGACCGCGAACTGGTCGCAACCGTACAGTTTCGACGTCCATGAATCTCTAAGGCAAGGCAGGAACGTTGTCGCGGTTATCGTAGGCAACGTGGGCGGCCCCGGCGGAATGACTCCTTCGGCAACAGTCGGTTCGCCGGCGGATTCAAGCGGTGTCTCTTCAGCGGGATGGGACGAATCCTATAATCGCCGGCTCGATCTCGATACCGCCATTGCAACGACCACATTCAAGATAAACGAAACAACGTATAAACGTGAAGTCTTCGCCAGCCCGATCGATCAGGCCGTCGTTGTGCGTCTAACCGCCGACAAGCCGGGCAGCATCTCCGTCGAGGTCGCCCTCGACCGCCCGGCAGATTTTGAAGTGGAGCCGGTCGGAAACGATACATTGACTATGTTCGGACAGGCATCGCAAAACGGCGAACACCAAGGCGTTAAATACCATACGCAGCTTTGCGCCGTGCCGGAAGGCGGGTCGAGCGCGATAAAGGATAAAGCGATCGCAGTCAGCCAAGCCGATGCCTTGACATTGTTCCTGACCGCCGCAACCGACTACAACTTCGATAATCCTTACGAACCGCTCACCAGGGACCTGGCCCGGACCTGCGCCGGGCAGCGCCGCAAGGCGTCCCTGGCGGGACTTGCAGCGGTCGCCGGGAAGAGTTTCGAGGGAATCAAGGCCGACCATATTGCGGAGCACCGCAGATTGTTGCGGCGAGTGCACCTGGACCTCGGCTCAACGGCGGCAGCCGAGAAGCCCACCGACGAAAGGCTCCGCGCACTGAGCAACGGCGGCGACGACCCGGCCCTCGTCGCCCTGTATTTCCAGTTCGGAAGGTACCTGCTTATATCGTGCTCTCGGCCGGGGTGTATGCCGAGCAACCTGCAGGGCCTCTGGAGCGACGGCCTGGAGGCGCCCTGGAACGCCGACTACCACGTCAATATCAACATCCAGATGAACTACTGGCCCGCCGAGGTCTGCAATCTCTCCGAATGTCACGATCCATTTTTTAAGCTAACCGAAGGGCTTGTCCCGTCGGGCCGAAAGACCGCGCGAGATGTGTATAACTGCCGGGGCTTCGTCGCCCATCACACAACCGACGCATGGCTCCACACAAGCCCCTTCGGCTCGGTCGGCTATGGGATGTGGCCTATGGGCGCCGCCTGGTGCACTCAACACTTTATGGAGCACTATCGCTTCACAGGCGACAAGAAATTCCTCAAGACCAGGGCCTATCCGATACTGAAAGAAGCCTGCCTCTTCCTGCTCGACTGGCTCGTCGAAGACCCCAAGACGGGCAAGCTCGTCTCCGGCCCGTCCAACTCCCCGGAAAACGCCTTCACGGCCCCTGACGGCAGGAACACGAATCTCTCTATGGGACCATCGATGGACCAGGAGATAATCTGGGACACATTCACCAACCTCATCGAGGCCGCTGAAATCCTGAGCATCAAAGATGATTTCGTCGAGCAGGTAATCGCCGCGCGGGAGAAGCTTGCCCTGCCTAAGATCGGCTCGGACGGCAGACTGATGGAGTGGGCGGAGGAATTCGCCGAGCCGGAGCCCGGCCATAGACACATCTCGCACTTATTCGCCGTCCACCCGGGCAGGCAATATACTACCCGAAATGCGCCGGAAATGTTAGCCGCGGCGCAGAAGAGCATCGAGTATCGCCTCTCGCACGGCGGCGGACATACAGGCTGGAGCAGGGCGTGGATCATCAACTTCTGGGCAAGATTCCTCCAGGGCGACAAGGCGCAGGAGAACATCGAGGCCCTCTTGATAAAATCGACTCACCCTAATTTGTTCGACAATCATCCGCCCTTCCAGATCGACGGCAACTACGGCGGCTGCGCAGGGATTGCGGAAATGCTCCTCCAAAGCCACGCCGGCGAAATCCACCTTCTGCCCGCCCTGCCGAATGCCTGGCCGAACGGCTCGGTAAAGGGCCTCCGTGCCCGAGGCGGTTTCGAGGTCGATATCGGCTGGAAGGACGGAAAGCTTACTTCCGCCTCGATCCGCTCGCTGCTGGGCAGTCGGTGCACGGTCCGAACAGACGCCCCGGCCCGCATAACGTGCGACCGCAAAGCAGTCAAGACTACCACCGCGGATAAGAACACGGTCGAGTTCGCAACAAAAAAGGATCGAACATATCTGGTCTCGGCGGGCAACTGAGGAATTCTATGGACCCCGGGCTTGGGTTAATCTGGTTTGGCGTCTGGATCGTGGCGTTGACCTGCCACGAAGCGGGCCACGCATTCGCCGCGCTGAAACTGGGCGACCCGACGGCTTATCATCACGGCCAGGTAACGCTGGACCCGCTTGCGCACATAAAGAGAGAACCCTTCGGCACGGTAATCCTGCCGATCATCTCCTACGCAGTCTTCGGCTGGATGCTCGGCTGGGCAAGCGCTCCTTACGATCCTCTCTGGGCGCAACAGAATCGTCGAAAGGCGGCCTGGATGGCCCTGGCCGGGCCGGCGGCAAACCTGATTCTCTTAATCGCAGCCGCCCTGACAATCCGCGGAGGCATGTTGCTCGGCGCATTTTCTCCGCCTGAAAGCGTGGAGTTTGTGCAGGTCGCCGTCGCCCGATCGCCCGGTCCGGCCAACGCCATCGCAACTCTACTGAGTATCTGGTTCTCCCTCAATCTGATTCTTTTCGTTTTTAATCTGATGCCGCTACCGCCGCTCGATGGCAGCCAGGTCCTCGTGCT
>DATEBC010000562.1:0-5245 GCA_035288065.1 Sedimentisphaerales bacterium
GGAGCCGTAAGCTAAGGGTCTATCGAGCTTATAGCCCGTTTGCCAGAAGTAGGCATCGTTCGCATCCTTTTCCAGGACATAGATATCGTCTATCCAGACCTTTGCCCCGCCTTCAAAAAGCGGCGTAGGGAAATGTGTTCCGCCCGCGACAATGAGAGCATCGTTGCTAATGCCCGCAAACGGCCCCGCCGCCCCCATCGGTTCAGGCAAATCGGGCAGAGACCGCCACTTGTACAGTCGGTCGGTTTTTGCATCGCCTCTTGCGGCGCCGAGAACGGCTGGTGGAAACATCAGCAGAAAAACAACGATCAAGCCGGCACGCCGTATCGTGTTCCTGCCGAATGTTTGTTGTCTCTGCCTGACCTTCATTGAGTGAGCTACGAGTTGACTTTCGAACAATATGTGAAAAAGCCTATTTCGTCCAGCCGGCCGTAAAACTGCTCGTATTCCCGGTCCGATAGGGTCCGCAGCGGCAATCGGCACGGCCCGCAGTCGATGCCGATAGCCTTCATTGCAGCCTTGATGGCCGTCAAGCTGCCGAACTCTATGAGGACTGCGACAAGCTCTCTGGCCCGCCTCTGCCCGGCCTGGGCGCCTGACATATCGCCAGCCTCAAATGCCCGGATAATGTCGTGAAATAAAGGCGCGGCGAAATTGTACGTGCTCCCGATTGCCCCGCGCGCCCCAAGGGCCAGGGCCGCGAGCAGCGCCTCGTCCGCGCCGAAGAGTATATCGAACCTGTCCCCCGCCAAATCAAGGCACTGCCCGAAGCCCATAAGGTCGCCGTCGGAATACTTCAATCCCGCCAGGTTCGCAATTCTCTCGCCGGCGACTCTTAAAAACTCAGGCATAGAGAACGATACGCCGCTGTATCCGGGCTGATGATAGTAATAGAACGGCGTATCCGCCGCCGCCGCTGCGACCTCGGCGCAGAACGAAATGAGATCTTCGAGCCTGCGGGGCTTGAAGTAGCTCGGCGCCAGAGAGGCAATTGCACGCGCGCCAACCTTATTCTGGGCATGCTCGGCCAGGGCCTTAGCCTCGGCAAGACTGTGGTGGCCGACCTGGACAATTATCGGCAGCGTACCGCCGACGACATCCTTCCACCTTTCGACAACCTGCACGCGCTCGGACGTGCTCAGCGATATCCCTTCGCCGGTCGAGCCGCAAACGAAGGCGCCTTTAACGCCGTTGTTTATCAAACATTGGGCCTGCTTCTCAATCATACCGAGATTCAAACTGCCGTCCGCGTGCATAGCCGTATGAGGCGCGGCGATAAGACCGGTCAAATGCTCTTTCATCCTAATGCTACAGCCCAAATCAGATTTTGCTAAGGAATATAAATGCTTGTTATATAAACACTTACGCTTATATTAAGAAACTCGAAATCCGAATGTCGAACCGCGAAACAAATTCGAAATCCTAATTGCCGAAACGCTGGACCACCAAAACCACTGGACGAGCGGACTCTTGTTTTGAAAATTCCCATTTCGGTCATTTGATATTGTTTCGGATTTCGTGCTTCGTGCTTCGGATTTTGAGCCGAAAAAGGCATTTTTCAACATTAAATTGCGCTGTAGTAATAGTGTCAAGCGAAAGTATATGGGCGCCGGCTGCCCGCGTCAAGAATCCTTTGTGTGCATGGCCCTGGTCTGGTAAACTCCCGCCTGGAAGTTGAATGTTGCATGGAGAATACTATGTTAATAGTCCACGTTCACGTACAGGTCAAGCCCGACCGGGTCAATGCATTCAAGGCGGCGACGGTTGAGAACGCCGCCAACAGCGTTCAAGAGCCTGGCATTGCGCGGTTCGACCTGATTCAGCAACAGGATGATCCGACTCGTTTTGTACTGATTGAGGTCTATCGGACGGTCAACGACCCGGCCAGACACAAAGACACGCCCCATTATCAGAAATGGCGCGATACGGTCGCCGATATGATGGCCCAGCCGCGAACCAGCGTCAAGTACTCCAATATCTTCCCAGACGAGCAGAACTGGGGCTATTGATTCCTGTATATGCAATGTTCCTTAAGCCAGAGTATCAAAAGCAGGTGTCATTCCCGCCCCGCATCGGCGTGCGGGGTAAACTTCAGCGGGAATCCAGGGGGTTTGGGGCGTTTCTGGACTCCTGCTTTCGCAGGAGTGACATAACATTAGTTTTGTAGATATCAATAAACACGTGGTTCCGGCTTGCGGCTGCGACCCCGAACCATCCCCGATGGCCCGGCCCGGCGCGTCTGCGACTTCGGCCTTTAGGCTGCCGCTACAGGCGTTTTCGAGGCGGTTCTGCGGTCTGTAAATATGGGCTTGACGGGCAGGGGTTTGGCTGGTAGAGTCAACGGTTTGGCTTGGGGCGTATTTCAGGAGTTGCTATTGTGGAATCGGCTATTGCAAAGGCCGGCGCTTTAATTGAGGCGATGGAGTATATCCGCAGCTTCCGCGGGCGGCTCGTTGTTGTCAAGCTCGGCGGCAGCGTCTTGGACGATATTGCTCTGCAAAAGGAGCTATTAACGGACATCGCCTTTATGTCAACGGTTGGGATACGGCCAATTATCGTTCACGGGGGCGGCAAGGCGATCACTAAGGCGATGAACGAGACGGGGATGGAGCCGGTCTGGGTGCAGGGCCGGCGATATACCGATGAGCGGGTCCTGACGATAGTGGAGCATACCCTCGTGCACAAAATCAATGCCCCAATCTGCGAGGTGCTCAACGAGCTGGGCTGCGAGCCGATGGGGCTACATTCGCTGAGCAGTTGCGTGCTGTTCGCCGAGCTGATAAGGCTGGCCGGCGAGGACGGACGCAAGCTGGACGTCGGGCTGGTGGGGAAGGTTACAAACGTCAACGGGCAGTTGCTCAAGAAGCTCTGCGCCGATGGGACGATACCGGTGATCGCCTCGGTGGCCAAGGACAAGGCCGGCGGCAAGCTGAACGTCAACGCCGACAGCGCCGCGGGGATAGTAGCCGCCGAGGTCGGCGCCGAGAAGCTGGTTATGGTCAGCGATACGCACGGGATACGGCGCGATATCAACGATCCGGATAGCTGGATATCGAGCCTGAACGAGCAGCAGATCAAAGAGATGATAGACGACGGGATTATCACCGATGCGATGTTCCCGAAGGTCGAGGCGTGCCTTGCCGCCCTGGCCGCAGGGGTCAGAAAGGCCCACATAATCGACGGGCGAATCGCCCATTCGCTGCTGCTTGAGATATATACGGATAAGGGCATCGGCACGGAGATTGTGAGGAATTAGCCACTAAGACTCGAAGGCACGAAGAGAAGACAAGGAGAATTAGTCCTACAACGCAACGTAGATCTATTGTGCGATGATAACGTTTTGTTGCATAATACCTTATCTGACGGTTTGAAATTCGAAATCTTATTGAACTTTGAATAGTCCGCCACGGGCCCGCCTGCGGCGGGGCGGACTCAATAAGATGGATGCATAGTGTCATTCCGGCCTTGAGCCGGAATCCAGTCCGCCTCGGCGGGCTAAAGTGGATTCCCGCCTGCGCGGGAATGACAATTTCAAAGGCGCACTGTTCATCCAACCGTTCAAACATCAATAATATCGAAATACGACATACGAGATACGAATTATGACTACACAGGAGACTATTGAGTTGTTTGACAAGTATGTTATTGCCAATTACGGTCGGCTGGCTCGGGTGATCGTTCGGGGCGAGGGGTGCTATTTGTACGATGCCGAGGGCAATAAGATACTGGATATGTTCCCCGGCTGGGCGGTCAGCGGTCTGGGGCACTGCCATCCGAAGGTGGTGGCGGCCCTCCGCAAGCAGGCGGGCGAGCTTCTTCATATAGATAATACGTTCTATTCCGAGCCGCAGGGTCAATTGGCCAAGCTGCTCAGCGAGCGGGCGTTTGGGGGCAAGTGCTTCTTCTGCAACAGCGGAGCGGAGGCGAATGAGGCGGCGATGAAGCTGGCGCGCCTTTATACAGCAAAGGAGAAGTATAAGTTCATAACGGCTGAGGGTAGCTTTCACGGCAGGACGTTTGCGACGGTTACGGCGACGGCCCAGCCGAAGTATCACGAAGGCTTTATGCCGCTGCTGCCGGGCTTCGTGTATATTCCGTTCAATGATGTCCCGGCTCTGGAATCGGCGTTCAGCGACGAGGTCGCCGCGGTGATGGTCGAGCCGATACAGGGAGAGGGCGGGATCAACGTTGCGAGCGAGGAATTCCTGGGCGCAATTCGGGAGCTGTGCGACCAGAAAGGCGCCGTGATGATCTTAGACGAGGTACAGACGGGCATCGGGCGGACGGGCAAGTGGTTCGGGTATCAGCACTTCGACGTTGAGCCTGATATTATTACGATGGCCAAGGCGCTTGGCGGCGGCGTTGCGATAGGGGCGATGATGGCCAAGCCGGAGCTTGCAGCGGTGCTGACGCCGGGCAAGCACGCCTCCACTTTCGGGGGCAACTGCCTGGCGTGTGCGGCGGGGATCGCGGTGATCGAGGCGATTGAAGAGGATGGACTCCTGCAGAATGCTAAAGAGCTTGGTGAATATGCTATGGGCAAGCTGCGGCAGTTGAAAGACAAGCACTCGATAATAGAAAGCGTTCGCGGGATCGGGATGATGATCGGCGTGCAGTTGACCGGCCCCGGGGCGGCGATAGTCGATAAGTGCCTTGAAAAGGGGCTGCGGATTAACTGCACCCACGAAACTGTTCTGCGGTTTATGCCGCCGATGATTGCAACGAAAGAGCAGATTGATAAGGCCATTGAGATTCTGGACGGCGTCTTGAGCGGGGCCGAGTAAGACACGGATTGACACAGATTTACACGGATTAAAGAAGTAACTCAAACTGACCGATTTTGAGCCAAATATTGATGTAAGTATAGCATAGGCAAAAGATAACAGTATTTGTCATTCCTGCGCAAGCAGGAATCCATTACCGCACGATTTTGCTGGTTCCCGCTTTCGCGGGAATGACAGTCAAGAATCGGTCAGTTTGAGAATTAAAGGAAAAACGGTTAGCGTGTAGCGTTTAGTAATTTTTCTATCCGCTGCATGCTCTACGCTCTTAGGTGAGAATGATGAAGGATTTTCTTGCGATAATTGATTGCCCCATTGAGATGCTCAATGAGCTATTGGAGCTTAGTGCAAGCCTGAAGAGGCTCTACAAGGGCGGGGGCAGGGATTTGTGTTTGTCGGGCAAGACGCTGGCGATGCTCTTCGAGAAGCCGAGCCTTAGGACTCGCATCAGTTTCCAGGTTGCG